>NZ_JBHUDX010000062.1:0-55498 GCF_042678285.1 Streptomyces caeni | reverse complement strand
TGCGACTGGGCACAACCGGTACAACATCGGAGTAACTATGCTGATTCGGCAAGGCGCGCTGACGAAGTGGACCAAGTCCTCATACTCAGCAGTGAACGGTGACTGCGTAGAAGTCAAGGCACGAGGAAACAGCACGATCGCGGTCCGCGATTCGAAGGCACCTCAGCGCCCTGCCCTTGGCTTCACCGCGGAGACATGGTCGGCGTTCATCCTCGACGTAAGTCGTGGGCAGGACTGACCGAACCACGCCGACCACGTCACACCGCAGCCAGAGTCAAGCCCTCTCGACTGGTCCGCCGTCCTGGCCGAGAGGGCTGGTTGCTGCCCGGTCGCTCTCGAAGTCCTCGATGAGGCGGCGGGTCTTCAGCGCCACCGGCGCTGGTCATCCCCAGGACTCGCCCGCACAGCGGCAGGTTCCTGCGGGCATGGTTCTCGGCCTCGGCTCGTTCTTTCGCGACAGCCGAAGATGCAGCCAGATTGGTGCGGTCGGGAGCGAGGTCACACAGCACGCGAGCCGCGTCCTGCACCGGCAACACCCCGACAGGATGCAGTTCCGCTCCTCTCCACACGTGCGACGTGCCCTGCCGTGTGGTGACGATGACGGTGCCTTGAGGGCTCGACCGTAACCAGGTGCCTTCGTCGAGCGCCGACGGGTCGTCGGCGTTGTCGAGAACGAGGGCCCATGGTCGGGGCGAGATGTCCAGGCAGCCCCAGGCGAGGTCGCAGGCGGCGCGCTGACCCGCGTGTGCGGAGACCGACTCGGTCTGCTCCGCTTAGCGATCAGCTGCCACGGCGAGCATCCCGGCGGCGGGGCGCGGCCATCGATCCGCCTGTCGGCTTGGCGTGCGCGATCACTGAACTTCGGACAGAGCCGAGCGGAACACCTCTCCCAATCTGATGCTCCGTCAGCTAGACCGGACCCATGACAGACGACGCGACGCACACAGACGAAACCCGCAGCCACCTGTACGCCGAACTGGCCGCCGTCGGCCCCTATGGAGCCGACCTCGGACACGCCCTCATCACCATGGTCGAGCCGCACCTCGGCCGGGAGCGCGAGTACAATCGCTGGTACGAAGACGACCACTACATCGCCGGCGCGATGGCCATGCCGTGGATGTACGCCGGACGCCGGTGGGTCGCCACACGGGACCTGCAGCTCCTGCGCTACCCCGAGAAGTCTGCCCTCGCGCAGCCGGTGACCGCGGGATGCTACATATCCGTCTACTGGATGACCGCCGGCCGCTATGCAGACCACATGCGGTGGACCGTCAGCATCAACAAGCGCCTCAACCGCGACCACCGCGTCTTCCAGGACCGTACACACATCTTCACGGCTTTCCAGGACCACGCGGGGACCGTCTACCGCGACGGCGACCGAGGCCCGCGCGACATCCACGCCCTCGACCACCCCTACGCCGGGCTCGTCGTCCAGGTCATCGACGCCGACTCCCCCGGCAGGCGTGGGGAACTGCTCGCGTGGCTGCGCGACGACCACCTTCCGAAACGGCTGGCGGGCTCCCCTGCGGCCATGGTGACCGTCTTCACTCCGACGCCGCTGCCCCTGGACCGGATGACCTACGTCAAACAGGTCGAGGGGGTCCGGACCCGACTGACCCTGCTGTGGTTCCTCCAGCACGATCCCCGAGACCACTGGCGGGAGCACTTCACGGACCTGGACACGGCAGTGGCGGCTTCGGGACTGGGCTGCGTGCAATTCGTCGCACCGTTCATCCCCACCGTGCCCGGGACGGACCGTTACGTGGACGAGCTGCGGTGAGCCTTCGGGCGACTGTCGCCGCCAGAAGCCGTCACGCCGGCACTGACCCGTGACCGGTCCACACGCCGGGCACAACTGGCCGGGGCACTTCCACCTCGAACCAGCGCCTGGCGTCGTCGAACGCCACGATCCCCGCCGGCCGCTACGGCGAGCCCGCCGAATTCGGCGCCGCCGCCCTTCTGCGCAGCGCCCAGGCGTCCGGTCACAGCGCATGCCGGCCGCGGGCAGTGATGACCGAGGACCGGCCACGGCACCACCTGGCGGCATGGACACCCCCGCTTCTCGGGACCGCCGTCTGCGAGGTTCCCGGCGCCCACCCGGACCCGGTCGGCGCCGGCGCCGTTTCAGGCCACCTCGGCCTGGACCCGGTCTGCTGCCGGCTCGTCCAGCGCGGCGGCCAGTTCGTTCAGCCCGGGGCTGGTGTGGGAGGTCACGTCGGCGAGCATCGCCGTCCGCGCGAGGGCGACGACGTCGTGAGGCGAGAGCGCCGACAGCCGGTCCTTCAGATGCGCCAGCATGCCGGCCGCCCGGGCCAGGAGCGCGTCGTCGTCGACCGGCCGCGACTCGATGCGGTATCCCTCCAGCAGAGCCTGCTGCAGCGCCTCATACAGGTGGACACCGCCCACTTCCCTGACAGCCAGCGACAGGTGAACGGACAACCCGCGCTCCCCCGTGGCGTAGTGCGCGAACCCACGGGGGACATAAAGAACCTCGCCGGTCCGCAGCACCTCGGACAACAGCGGCAGCCCGTCGTCCTCGGTGAGGCCGGGGATCCAGTCCTCGTCGGTGGGTCCGGCGTGGACGCGCCAGTTCTTGCTGCCGTTGAGCTGGACGACGAAGACGTCCGCATCGTCCCGGTGGACACGCAGACCCTGACGGCCGGGTGGGGTGATGATCAGGGCCGCGTCGGCCCTGAGACCCAGCTCGGAGGTCAGGGCACTGGTGAGGGACGCCGTCGCGGCATGCCACTGCTCGAGGCCACGCAGCACGAGTGTGCCGCCGTCGCGGACCAGGTCCCGGATCTTGCCGCCGTCCGCGAAGTCGTGGTGCACGGTCCCGTTGAAGGTACGCGAACTGCAGTACGCCTCCGGCGTGATGACCTTGTCCGCGCGTTGGACCCCGACATACCCCGCTTGCAACGCGCCGAACGCGAGCACGTCGTCGATGTCGGCCACGGTCAACGGCGGCTCGAAGGCCACCTCGGGACGCAGGATCGCCGGGGTACGCCGCCAGATGTTGGCCCGGAAATCGGCGACGTCGCCGACGAGGCCGGCCAGCTTGGAGACAGACATTTGCTCCTCGTTTCTACGGACAGAGCGGATGGACGCCTCATCGGTCATCGAAGGTGAACAGACCGGTGATCGAGGATTTCGGATTGCCGGCGAAGTTGATCACCGCGCCACCGCCGAAAGGCGCAGTCCGAACGTGCCCGCCGTTGTAGCCATTTTCCGAGAAGAACACGCCCCACGCCGGCACGACGTGCTCCAGGCGGCCGCTGTCGGGGTCGACAAAAGGTTCGGGGGTGGGATTCACACGGTACTGGAGGAGGAACGGCCCGCCGGCGCTGCGGCGCAGTAATTTCTCCCAGACATCCCTTTCGGTCTCCCAGCCCGCCACGACACCCATTCCCGATAAACCCGCACCCGGCTTGAGAATCAGATTCTGCTGATTTTCGACCGAGAAGCTCATGAGATCGACTCGCTCATCGTTGAACCGGGTCCAGCCGTCACGCACGAGTCGCGTCCATGGCAGCAACCGATCGATCAGTTCCCGCTCCGCCCCGGAGAATGACTGCCGGTACTCGCCGTCGGACAACAGGGCCAGAGTCGCTTTATCGTCGAAGAGGTCGCTCTGGAGCGGGGTGTGCAGCACGACCTGACCTTGCTCGTGCGCCCGGCAGATCATTTCATTTGCCGCCTGCCCGTGCGCGTCGTCGACGATCTGGTTGAGGTTGTAATACCGCAACACGAGATCGAGCGGCTTGCCGTCGAGATGGATGCGCCCGTTCTTCCGCTTCAACTGGCCGAGTTCTCCGAGTGCAAGCTCTATGCCATATCCCGCCACCGAGCTCTGCATGGAGCGAAAACCATCCCCATAGCCCTCGAGCGCCCCGTCCGCCTCGATGAGGGCGATGACGGGCTCGCGGCTTCCCGATACCCTCGCGGCCGCATCGCGGAACTGCCCCGCCCTTATCGCCATGATGTCGGTGTATGCGAGATTGAATTCTCTCGCGAACTCGGCGAACGGTTCCGCCGCCATCAAGGCACGGCACAACTCAACTATGTCCGCGCCACCGCTGAACCCTGTGTTCACGTTGAACTCGAGAAGCTTGAAGTCCGTCCCGTCCCGATACAGGTCCGCACGTCCGGCGCGCGGCGGCTCGACATCACGCAGCCGGCTGATCAGCGCCGCGCGATGCTCCGTGATTCCTATGGAGGCGCAGAACCTGCCGAGGTCGCCGTCGAACAACCGGTCAGGCAAGGAGACAACGATGTCGAAAAGGCTCTTGACATCGGCACCCAGGGCATCCATCGACTTCCGGTCGGCGAAGATCGGTCTCGGCAGATGCCTGCCTTTCCACGATCTTTGGAACGATGGCGGCAGGTGACTGGTCAACATCACCGACCGCAACCGCTGATCGGCGTGACACCGCCTCATATATTCGCTCGTGACATGATTCATCGTCATGTTCTCCACCGTTCACTCCGGGGTGATTGACACACTGATCCCGCTCTTGACCTCAGCGAGCCGGTCAACGACCTCACGTGAGTCCCTGCCGCAGACGGTCGCGATCGCGACGGCGTCCACGGACTGCGTGGACGGCTTGACGAGGTCACCCGGGCGGTAAGGCGTCGTGAGCTCAAGCAGCCAGTCGGCCTGCGGAAGCGCGTCGTACCCGCGCCAGCGGCCCAGCAAGGGCGGGTAGATCATGGACCAGCCGGTGGCCGCCTGGTCCCTGCGCGCCTGAGTGCCGCCGTGCGGTACGTCACGCCCGACCTGGGGCAGGACGCTGGCCAACAGCAGCGAGATCCCGTGGCGATACTGGAACGCGGCCTTCACTCCGGCGCCGCCGGGGCGGCCGGCCAGCTCGCAGAACACCGGCCGGCCGTGGTCATCGAGGAACGCCTCGAGGTGCGCGGCGCCGCTGAACCACGGGATGCACCTGAGTACGGCACGGTTGAATCCTTGCAAGAGCTCGAGGTCCGGACCGTCGTCGAGGGTGTGGGACCGGATCTGCCCGTCCAGCGGAAAATCTTCGTGCGAGTCCAGATACTGCGAGACGGAGACAGCGACCGCCACGCCGTTGCTGACCACGCTGTCGATGTGGAACTGGCGACCCGCGATGAACTCCTCGGCCTCATACCGGTCGAAACCGGTGAGTCGCCGCCGCTGCAAGGCGATCAGCTCGTCATGGTCACGGACGATGTGCACATCGACGGAACCGGCGCCGGCCACCGGCTTGATCACAATGCGGCCGAACTTGTCGAGCAGCTCCGCCGCCTGGAGGGGTTCGGAAATCTCCATGAACTCCGGAACCCGGATTCCCCGCGCCGAGAAGTGGCGCTTCATCGCCACCTTGTCACGGAGCAGCAGCGTGTGCTCCGTGCCCATGCCGCCGGCGCCGAGGGCGTCGCGCAGACGCGCCGCCGCCAGCAGCATCCGCTCATGGGTCGCCACCACCCAGTCGAATCCGGCGCCGCCGACCAGTTCGGACAGCGACGCCGTGAACTCCACGCGGTCGTCGATGTCCACAGGGATGCAGCGGCTCACCTGGCCGGGAGTCACCCGAGCGATATCACAGGGTCGTGCGAGCAGCGTGATGTCGAATTCGTCCGGATGCAGGAAGGGGCTGCCATCACGATGGCAATAAGTTTCGTAACCAACGTGACTCACGAAAGCTACCCGTTGGCGAGTCATTCCTCCTCCACCTTCACGGCGCGATGGATATCGATTGCGGTACACCTGTTTTGACATCACTGGCCCGGTGCGGACGAGGACTTCATCGAGATCAGCGGACCGGTTCAATCACGAGTTCCACGGTGTCGCGGACCGTGGCAAGCCGCTGGACCAGTTCCTCGCGGTTCGGCGCGGACACACTCACCATGACCGGAATGGTCCGTATGCTGTCCGTCGTCGGCACCAGGTCGCCCGTCCGGTAGCTCACCACCAGCTTGTCAACGCCCGGTAGCCGCTCGACCGTGTCCAGCCCGCGGATCTCCACCAGACGACCGGCCGGCCCGTCGTTGCGAATGGCGTTGGCACCGCAGAAGCTGTCGAACCTCACCGGTGCGCTCGCGATCTTCGGTGCCTCGCCGAGCCGACAGGCCAGGGTCTGGCGGTGCGGGTCCAGATCGCTGTGCGCGAGAAATGCGTCGATCATGGGGTAGGCGGGCAGACGAGCGCCCACTTCAATGAGGTACGCGTCGCCGGCCGAAATCTTGATCTCGGTGTGACTGGGGCCGATACGCACACCGAACGCGTCGAGCACCTCCCGGACGTAGTCGGTGGCGGTCTGCCAGTCGGGGTCGTCCGGGGAGATCTGCGCCCACTCCCAGTAGGGGAATGAATAGTCCCGGCTGTCGGGCTGCCGGTACTCCCAGACGTCCACGACGTGGTGGAGGCCGTCGTGCGAGAAGGCGTTCACGCCTAGCTCGCGGCCACGCACGTACTGCTCGACCAGCCACGCCTCCACCGGCTGTCCGAAGTGGTCCGTCCGGTGCAGGGCCGAGAGGTCCTCGGCATCCTGGGGCCGGCTCAGCAGCCGGACGCCGTGCGACCCGCCGCCGGTCGTCGGCTTGACGAAAGCGGGGAAGCCCACCTGACGCGTGGCACCGGCGATCTCGGACACGTCCTCGACCTGCACATACCGGGGAATGCGAACCCCCGCGAGCGCGGCGGTCTCCCGCATCACGGACTTGTCCCGGCGGGCGAGGGCGCGCCGCGCGCCGTTGCCGGGCAGGGCGAACTCCTCGGCCAGAGTGTCTGCCTTGTCCACAGACGCGTCGGACGTGGGCACCACCGCACGGATGTCGGCGCCCAGCTCGGCGAGTCGCGCCCGGATCTCGCCGAGTTCCGCGGCGTAGATGCTGACCGTGTCACCCACCGCGTGGTCGGGCCACCGGGTTCGGACGTGCCCGGGAGGCATTGTGTAAACGGAGATCACGGCCATTCCACGCTCGTCCACCTGGGGTTTGAAACCGGTGTTCGGCCCAAAGGGATCCATCAGCACGACGGCAGGTGTTCCGCTCAGTGACCTGGTCATGAGGCTCCTTGTAGCTTCTCGTGCAATGCCGAGGGGTCAGGGGTGCCGGTGCCGGTGTCGGTTCACATCGAGGCGACCAATTTCTTCTCGGAGGAGTGCAGAAGCAGGGGGGTGGATGAACACCACCGGTCCGGCGGACCCCTGGCAGTCGACGATCGCCGAGTCGTCCGGTCCCACGTCAGCCGGAGACGAGACCTTGCCCACGAAATGGCCCGCCGGCTCGTGCTGGAACAGGCCGTGCCATATTCCGTCGACGACACAAAACCCGTTCTCGCGAAAATATTCGATCTGGCTCTGGCCGAGGATGCTTCCCATGGGCCCCTTTTACACACTGGCCTCGCGGTTCCGTGAAGTTGGCCCTCCCATTCGTACACGTCGCCGTCGCATGCCCGCAAGACATGCCTCGCCGTTCGGGGAGGCAGTTGAGCCATTCATTGCCCAACTATTCTGCCGGTCTTCTGCCGCCGGCGGACTTCGTGATTCCCGTGCCGCACGTCGCACCGGAATGCTTCGCATCGACTTGACCGACGAGGTGAGTGCCGCGGCGGGTCGGACCTCGCGGACCTGTCTGATTCCGAGGGCGACTGCGACAGGGCGATGGCGGTCGGCTACAAGACGTTCTCGCGACTCCCCGACGACGAATGGGGACTGATCCTGGACTTCGGCCGGCACGCCGACGTACCTGGCGTGGCGCTCGTCGGCGATCTGCCCGTCGATCCGATCCTGCCGCCGACCCCGTCGAACGGCAGCCCGTGCACCGGCAAGCCGAGTCACGTGGCGGAAGGGGGTGCTGCTCGGGCTCGCAGTGCTGGGTGGACCCGTCTTTTTCAGGACGGAGAAGGACGGGACGGCCGGATCGTGCACGACATCATCCCGACCGGAACCGGGGCGAAGACCCACGGTGCAGGCGCTGCGTTGCGGCCGCGGCGCGCTCCACCGCGCTGCGGCCTCTCGGCCGTGGTCCTGCCGGACGTGTCCGCGGGGAAGAGCTCCGGCCCTCCTCGGCCTCCGACGGCGACGCCCGGTGCCACCGCGGCCCGGTCGGCAGGCTAGGGGGTGTTTCGAAAGTCCTGTGCGGTGCCCGCGGTGTCCGGTGCGTGCTCTCGGCGTGCCGGACGAAAGCCCTCGTACTGGACGTACTCGGGGTTTCGGCCGGTGCGGCGAGTGGGGGTGCCCCCTGCTCGAAGAGCCTGGGGGAGCGTGCCGGACACCGCGGGTGCTGTGCGGGACTTTCGAAACACCCCCTAGGCCGAGTCGGGCGCGATCTCCAGGCGGAGCCTCTCTCGCGCCATGGCGAGGGTGCGGAGCACGGTCACTCTGTCCGGGCCGTGCACCGAGGCGCTGACCGGGAGACGCAGGTTGTCACGGGTGATCGGCACGTGGTCCCCGGGCCGGAACCCCACTTCCACATCTGCGACGCCAGGCAGGCTGCTCAGCTCGTCCAGCCCGTGTATGGCCACCAGCGTGCCGGGGGTGTCGTCGTTGCGGATGACAACGGAGCCGAGCACGGACCTGAACCCGTGGTCCCCGTCGATCACATGCGGACGGCGGCCGAGGTAGCACTCCACGGCGTCGTGGAACGGCCGCAGGTCGGAGTGCCTCGTCCACATCTCCACTGCGGGCCCGCCCGAGAACCGGGCTGCGAGCTCGATCAGGTAGACGTCGTCTCCGTCGCCACCGCATTTGACCTCGATGTGGCTGGGCCCCCGACGAATGCCGAACGCGTCGAGCGTCTGCCGGACGAACTTCTCCACCCGGACGTAGTCGGGATGATCGCCGCCGATCTGGATGATGTCCCACAGGGGGAAGTCGTAGTCGCGGTCGTCGGGCCGCCGGTACTCCCAGATGTCGACCAGTCGGTGCGCGTCGTCGGCGCTGTAGAAATTCACCGCGTACTCGCGCCCGCGTATGTAGCGCTCCACCAACCATTCGGTGACCGGCCGGCCGAGCATGTCCACTGTCACCACCTTGTTCGGCTCGTCCAGAGCCGCCGCGTCACCGATGACCGAGACACCGTAGGACCCCGTTGCCATCGTCTGCTTCACGATGACGGGAAAACCGATGTCCCGGGCAGCCTCGGCGACCTCTTTGACGGAGTGGACCAGCCGGAACTCCGGAACCCGGACCCCCGCCCGCGCGGCCCTGGCCCGCATCGCGGCCTTGTTGCGCCGCGCCAGGCCCAAAGTGGGGTCGTTCCCGGGCAGGCCGAGCCGCGCCGCGATCTCGTCGCCCACGTGGAGGCTCGTCCCGTTGGCGGGGACGACTGCTCGCAGGTCGAACTCGGCTGCACGGATCTGCCGGATGGCGTCGTCGACGTCGCTGGCTTTCAGCCACCTCTCGCCGTTGGGTTCGGTGGGGGGCTTCGCGCCTCTGGAGAGACCCGTGAACAGAGAAACCACGCCGAAACCAAGATCGCGTATGGCGTTCTTGTAATCGCGCCCGGTCCCGGTGACGGTAGGAGGGTCGATCAGCAGAATCACTGGGTCTCTCGGTTCCAAGGAGACTCCTCTTGGTCAGGCGTGCGAACGGTCAGGGGCGGGCGAGGACGAGCAGTCGCGCTCGCGAGGTCACCGACGTACGAAGCAACGAGAACCAGTGCCCCGGCAGGCGACGTCTGCCCGTCGAGGAGCGGCGTCGTGGCGGCACCGCCCGCGCGAGCGCGGCCGGGCGTGGGGGAGCGCGCTCTTTGCGTGCCGGCGGGCACCGCACAGGACTTTCGAAACACCCCCTAGCGCGCGTCCATCGCGCTCGCGGTTTCCATCACCATGTCCTCTGCGGGATTCACCCGGTCGATATCGGCGACTGCGTCCATCAACTCGAACACGTCGACATTCGCGATCCGGGCACACTTGCTGATCAGCGGAAAGAAACTGGAGTGCATTCCAGTGACACCACCGACAAGCTGATACGTGCGGTCGTCATGCAGCCGCTCCAACGGGCGGACGACGGACTCGCTCAGCTCCCCAAGAGCCCGGAAGTCGTATCTGCCGCGATCGCCCAGAGCGTAGAGGGTCGCCGCAAACGCCTCGGTAACGGTGTTCCCTGCTCCCCGACCGATACCGTCGAGCGTCGTATCGACGAACTGTGCTCCGCTCGTCGCCGCCGCCAGCGAGTTGGCATTGGCCAGGCTCAGGTTGTCGTGCCCGTGGAAGCCCAGCGGGATCATCACCGACTGACCGACCTTCTCGAACAGCTCAGTGACATCCGACGGCAGGTAACCACCCACCGAGTCGACGAGGTAGACAGCGTCAGCACCGTACTCCACGCACTGCCGGACCGCGTCCGTGACACCGTCGACACCGAGCACGTTCGTCTTCATCAGATTGGCGAACGCCCTGATCCCGAGATCCTTGGCGAGGGCGATGAAAGCCTCGGCCGACGCGACGTCGGAGATGTTCACACCGACCCGGACGAACCGCATACCGGACGCCACCGCCCGCCTGAGGTGATCCAGCTCGGCGATTCCAGGGATACAGAACATCCCCCAACTCGCGCTCGACAGCACCTCGGACGCGATACGGAAACACCGCGCGTCGGAAACACGAGTGGGATGCCCCGTGCGCTCGGCGGCGTTGAGCCCCAATCCGTGACCCAGCTCGATGAACCGGATACCTGATCCCTCGAGACCGCCCAGGACGCTCCTGATCGCACCCTCGGTGAACTGGAAGTCCACGGCATAACTACCGTCGCGCAGGGTGCAGTCCAAAATTTCCACTGCGAATGGTCGCTGGTCCTCGGCGGCCACCGGCGATGTCTCTGACATTGAACACCTCAAGCAGACAAGTATCAGGAAAACGCTGCCTCGACACTAACCGAGAAGCGCACATCAGCCAGCGGCAGAAGCCCGGCAGAAGAGCGCACATTGAACGGGCTCAACTGCCTCCCCAGGCAGTGAGTTTCAATTCAGCCGAGGCCAACACCGCGCAATCTGCCCTTGCGGCCGTGCTCATCAAGGACTGACACATCACCGCCCGCCGTCAGCAGCCCCGGTGGCCTGCCGACGGCGGGTACAACCCCCGCAAGACCAGTGCGGCGCCGCACCAGGAACAGCCCTCAGCCGTGGTGAAGCAAGGAGGTTCTGCCTCTCAGGCCAGCACGGCCAGTGCCCGTGCGGGCGCCCCGTCGCCTCCGCAGACGTTGAGCACACCGACGAACAACGTGCACCACTGGCCCGAGATCTCCCGCAGCACGAGGTTCTCCACGATCGGCGTGCCGGCACCCAGCAGTGTGCGGTGCACATCGTAGGAGAAGTTCGGCGGACGCATGCTCATCGGCAGATCAGGGCTGAGGGTGTCCATGCCGATGAGCCGAAGTCCGGTGGCCACAGCCCATTCGGCCGCGTCGACCGCGAGGTACGGATGTCTGTCCACATAGGCCGGTTCCGTGTAGCGGTCGTCCCAGCCGGTGCGGATCAGCAGCGCGTCACCGGGTTCGAGGTCAACGGCGGCCTTCAGGTCGTCCGCCGTGATCGGATCGGGACCATCCCGCAGTACCTCAAGGCAGTACGCCCGGCCGACCAGCGCCGACAGCGGCAACCGGTCGACCGTGGCACCGTCCTCGACGAAGTGCGACGGGGCGTCCAGGTGGGTGCCGATATGGGTCGGCACATCCAGTCGCATGACCCGCATCCGGTGTTCCGCCCATGTACTGGTGGGCGTGAACCGGGGGGCCGGGACCGTGCGCGCGTGCGGCATCCCCGGTTCCAGCGGGCGTGAGAGATCAACGGTACGTGGCATGCGGTGCCCCCTCCTTCGACTTGACGGACGTGCTCGGCGGTTCGGACTCCCGCAGCACAAAGGCCGGCCTCGGTTCAATGGGCTCGTGCATCGCCCTGTACCCCGTAGATCCGACGCAGCCTGCGGCTGGCGGTGGACTCTTGGAACGGTCGGCGGCCGTGGAGCATCCGCCGGTTGTCCCACAGCAGGCCGACGCCGCGTTCGAGGAGCACGTCCGCCGCGCTTTCCGCCGCGGAAGAAGAGACCTTGTCGAATTCGTCCAAGGCCGCAAGAAGCCCGGGCGGCACCGGCGTGTCCTCGGCGGCAAACCCCTGTTCAATGTACATGCGGACGTAACGCAGGTCGTAGCCGTTGCCTGTGTGCGTGAACACGGGCTGCCGTTTGACTTTGACTCCCGCCGTCTGGCCCTTCACGTCGAATGGTACGGGTTGACTCAGTTCGTCGACGTGCGCCGGGTTGATCTCGGCAAGCTGCTGAACCAGGCTGTTGACGTCCATCAGCAGCGTCTCCCCACCAGTCGCCGCGGACAGACCGAACAGAAATGCAACGTCGGGTAGTTCCGGCAGCAAGGTGCCGTCGGTGTGATAGCCACCCGCTTTGCTCGAATTCGAGTAGTGACTGGTCTCCGCGGCCCCGGACTTGACCTCGACGGGATAGATGAGTTCGCCGGAGCTGTACTGCGGGACCGGGTGGAAGAGCGCCGTGAAGAAGTTCCAGTAGAGGGTGGAGATGTCGTGGTCGTCGAGTCCTTCCGGGGCGACGCGTACGACGACGCCGCCCGAGTCCCCGCGGATGGCTGCCAATATTTCGTCACCCAGCGTCGAGATCTCCGGGTCAGCCGTCCGGAACGTCTCTGTCGGCCATTTGTCCAGTGGAGTGTCCGCGGCTACGCTCCGTGCCAACAGCGCTGAGGCCGCCGTGTTGGGGATCGTGAATTCCGGGAGCTTCAATTCATTTGCCATCTTGACTGTCCATTTCTGAGACGAGATGAGGTACGAGAGTGTCCGTCGCGATCGCCTCGGCCAAGAGTTCCCGCGGGTGGATATCGTTCACCCATCGAGCGGCCACTTCTGATAATGACCCGACGGTATGCGCAGCACGTCACGTTCGACGAGCTGCCAGTCGCTTCGCACGGGTGGTTCCTCGGTCCTGCGACGTTCGCTCATCCGGCTCCGGTGGAATTCGATCACGTCGGAGCTGAACCTGAGCCGGCCGGTGTTCAGGTAACGCACCGCGCCCCGGACGTCCCGGGCCGTCAGCACCTCGCCACGGTTGTAGACGCTGGGCGAGAAGGGAACGTCCAGGTAGCCGAGAGCGAATGCCTTCATCACGCCGTCCGTGAGGCTGCCGCCGCCGGCGACCAGAACGCTCTCGAGGATCTGATCCACCTCCGCCCGGAGGATGGTGGCCTCCTCGCGAACCGCTCGCTCGTCCACCTCGATGCTGTTCGCCTCGCTCGCGCCCAGCCGGCTCAGGCGCAGCCCCTCCTGGTTGTCGGACACCGACGGAATGGTGGTTGCCTCGACCGGTGTCTTGACGATCAGCCGTGAAGCCCCCGACAGCCGGCCGGTGGCGGCCGAGGCCACGATCAACTGCTTCGCCCGCGCCCGCTCTTGTGGAAACGCGGCCATGTGCTGGTGGAACACGATGTTGACCTGAACTCCTGGATATCCCAGGCCTGCCAAGTACTTCTGGCCCAGTTCGCGCAGGACCCTGATCGCCGCGATGTCCTGGGATCGATTGCCTTGTTCGGCGTATCCGAGTGAAACCGAGCCAACACCCTGATTGGCCGCCAGCATCGCCTCGATCACATTGACGACGATCGCCAGACTCGGTGGGATCAGGACCGCGGTGAGGGTGCCGAAGAACTCACGGTCGATCACCACGCCGAAATTCTCCCGGTAGAGGCCGACCAGTCGGTCGACGTACTGCCACCTTCTGAGCGACTGGGCCAGCGAGTAGTCCTTGAAGTAAGGAATGTTGTACGTAATGGCGCCACCCTCGTAGCCGGTGACGCCGCCGGCACTCGAGATCTCGGCGAGGAGTCGTGGGTCGCGTGTACTGTGGCGGGTTTGCAGCGGCGTCCGCACCTCTGAGATCATCTGCCGGAGGACGTCGACCCCGTGATTCACCATGGGGAATCCGTTGAGCCTGGAGGCACCGCGTTCCCGGCTCTCCGCGATCGCGTCGCCGGCCTTCTGGTAGTCGTTGTTCCTGGTGAGAGAATCGATCTGGTAGGAAAGGACGTCCGCGCCGGCCCGACGCAGAGCCATGAATGCCGTGCGCTGCTCGGCGGCGAGCGCCACGCCTGAACGCGGCTGCACCAGGAACGGTGGTTTTGCCCGGCGCCGCGGTGAGTGCGCGTGAGCGAACGACGGTTGCCGGTGGAGAAACGCCGCGTTGTCCGCCAAGTCCCTCGCCCGCGCGCCGGTTGGCCACGATTCCAGAACCGCGGGTCGCTGCCGCTGCAATTCGGCCACGGTGAGCCGCTGGTCGGGCGGCGCCGTGTCCGTCTGGGTGGGCCAGGGGGAGGCAGTGGGTCTGCCGCGTATCGCGGGTCCCCTGGTCAGGAGGTCCTCGGCCAGGACCGAGAGAACGGTCGGAATGTCGACATACGTCGGGAAGACCCGCCGAAAGCCCAGGCGGCGCGCCTCACCGCGTATTCGTTCGGAACTGCCCACATCGAGGTTGCCGCCGGCATACCAGATCGCATCGATGTCGGGATACCTGAGCATCAGGTCGGGAAACGCCTTCAGATAGTGGCACAGATGGCCGTCCATACACGAGATCATCACAACATCAGCGCCGGCCGCATGCCTGAAGAAGTCGTCGAGGTTGTTCTGCGTGCCCAGGAAGTCGACCACGTGGCCTGCCTCGCTGATGGCGTGTTTCAGCAGGGTCAGACCGACCGAATGAGCGTCGGCGCCGATGCCGCCCAGCACGATCGATCTTGGCGTCGGCAATCTCATGGTTCTTATCCGTTACCTTTCGGCAGTGCGTGAGCGGCGGCAATCACCGCACCTGAGCAGTACCGGCGTGACACGTTCGCTCGACGGCAGGTGCAGTGCAGTGATCCCAATTCGGGATCGCGTCGGCACTGAGCTCCCCGGACACCGGTGCCACGCGGCGCAGTCCGTCGCAGCGACACGGCTGCGGCGAAAACGCACACCGACCCGGACCGGATACTCGTGACACGACCGGTCATTCACCGGCGGCACCATGATGGCGGCGAGGAATCAGGGGCCGCATATGGGGTCCACCCATCACAGAGGTGCGCGAGACGATTCGTGCCTGGTCCTCGATTCACCGATCGTGCACCATTCCGCTGGAGGGTTGTGATCGGTCTGCGGCCAGATCGAGTACTGCCTCTCGTGGTTGATGACCACGACGTATTCGGACTCTTCTGAACGGACCGCCGGCGAGGTGCGCACGCCCCCGATTGTCAGTCGGAGCTCATACTGCAGTTCCACGAGGCGCTGCGGAAGATCCGCGAGGCTGTCTCGGCGACGCAGGAAAACGCAACCATAGGCGGTGGCTTCGACATTGAATACCTCAAGCGGGGAGTATGGGCAAGCGTTGTATCGACACTAGCCAAGAAGTGCACATCCGCCAGCGGCAGAAACCCGGCAGAAACCCGGCAGAAGAGCGCACGTCGAGTGGCCCAACTGCCTCTGTGGACGGCTAGGCACGCCTTGCAGCAGGTGACGGTGACGTGTACGAATTGGAGCGCAAGATTCTGCGGGAGCCAAATGGTCACTGACTGTACGGAAGGGGTATTCGATGGGCGGCATCCTCAGCCAGAGCCAGGTCGATTTCTACCGTGAGAACGGGTTTTGCGTCGTGGCCGGGATATTCGACACCGAGCTGGTCGAGAAGGCGCGATCCGTCGTCGACGGCCTGCTTTCCTCCGCCGACCTGACCAGTGTGGCCGAGGCGGAGCCGGAGGACGGCACCAAGGCTCGCCGCATCTGGGCTCCGACCTCGCGGGACGAGATCTTCGCCGGCATCGCGGAGGACACCCGGCTCCTCGACGCGGTGGAGCAGCTGATCGGCCCCGACATCGTGCTGCAGTACTCGAAGCTCAACGTGAAGGCGCCGCACGTGGGCAGCCCCGTCGAGTGGCACCAGGACTTCGCGTTCTACCCGCACACGAACACCGGCCTGGTCGCCTCGCTGATCTATCTCGACGACGCGACCCGGGAGAATGCCTGTTTGCGGGTCGTTCCCGGCTCGCACCGGCACGGCCTGTTCCAGCACGAGTCGGCGGGCCATTTCGTGGGTAAGGTCCCGTCGCCGGCCGACGTGGGTCTGGATGAGTCGGCGATCGTCGACTGCCAGGGGTCAGCGGGATCGGTGGTGTTCATCCACCCCCTGCTTCTGCACTCCTCCGAGAAGAACCTCTCGGACATGTACCGCCGCGTCTTCATCCCGGCCTACCGGGCGGCCGACGCCCTTCCCGTCTACTACGGACCGCACGCCGCGCACAACGAGCCGACAGCGAAGCTCGTGCGCGGCAGTGCGGCCAGGACCGTCCGCAGCGAGGCCGGCCTGTGGCGGCTCCCGATCGCGGCGGCGGAGTTCAACTCCCTGTACCAGGTTCAGGAAGGTTCCCACGTCGGCGACGGCACGAAGTCGTCGACCGGATACTTTTCGCACGAGGAGGGCGTGAAGGACACCTCGGGCGCCAGCGCCTCGATGTGAGCCGACGTCGGCTGCCGATGACGGGACCTGCCGGGGCAGTCGCGCTGCGGCGTCGGGCACGCCGCAGGAGCCGCCGGGACGCATCCGCGATGCGGGAGACCTCCGCGAACGCAACGAGCTCCTGTCGCTCTTTCAGCGACATCCTCGGTGAGTTTCCATGGCCGGTAAATGGATCGGGGTGCCCTCGGCGACGACACGGCGACTGCCGTCCTCATTGGTGGTGCGGGCCGACCCGGCGAAAGTTGCGGAATGCATGAAGTTCTTGTCCTCGTATCGACAGCTCTTCTCTCTGCCGAAATTCGGCTCATCTCTGTTCGCGGGTGTCGCGGGTAAGCTGAAGCTGGGAATCTCCTCGGTCGCCCTCCTGCTCGAGGTCGCGCATCATCGGGGTTTCAAGCAGGCGGCCATCGTGGTCTCGGTGTCCGCGCTGGCCGGAGTCACCGCCCCGCTGAGGGGCAGGCTCATGGACCGCTACGGCTATGCCCTGGTGATGTGCCCGTCGCTCGTGGCCTATCTGGGCGCGCTCACCGTCCTGGTCCTGAACGAAAGCGCGCATGGACCGTTCGCCACCACAGTCGTCTGCGCGTTCGTCGCATCGACGTCGATTCCCCCCATCCAGATCGTGACCCGGCTGATGTGGGGCGCGATGACCACGGGCAGGCTCCGGACAACCGTCCTGTCGCTGGATGCCGTGTTGACCGACGTGGGGTACATCGTGGGGCCGACCGTCGCAGCCTTCCTGGTGGCGGCCGTGGCGCCCTGGGCCGGCCTGGCCGCTTCCGCGCTGCTCACCACCAGCGCGACCCTCCTGCTGCTCTCCCGCAAGCTGCCGCACCAGCGCGGACAGCCGCGGTCCGCAGAGCGCCACTGGCTGGGCTCGCTGCGCAACCGGGCGTTGCGCACGTTGATGGTTGCGGTGGTGTGTTTCTTCATGGCGGTCCGCGCGATCGAGCTGGCCCTTCCCGCCTGGGCTCAGCAGCACAAGTCACCGCTGATGGGTGGAGTGCTCCTCAGCTGTATGTCGGTGGGAAGTATGGCGGGCGGCCTCATCCTGGGAGCGTTGCCGACGCGGAGGTCGGCCCGGGCCACGTTCCCAGTCACGCTGGCCGTGCTCTGCCTGGGGACCTCTCTCGTGGCGGCGGCCAGTTTCGTCTGGACGGCCGTCCTGATCGTGGCCACGGCGTTCATGGGAATCGCGGTGGGGCCCAGCTTCGTGGCCCTGTACGCGACGGCCGGCGATCTGGCTCCGGCGAACATGGCCGCGGAAACGCAGTCGTGGATCGGTTCCTCCGTGTCGTTGGGCGGAGCAGCCGGGGCAGCGGTCAGCGGTGTGGTCATCCAGGCATGGGGGCCAGGGGCGTTGCTGGTTCTCGCGGCGGCGTCGTCCGCCGCCGCGTCCGGGCTGGCATGCGGGGCCGTCAGAGCCGGACCGGTGACATCGGAACAGGTCCGGGAATCGATACCCATCGCGCCGTGAACACGCAGATGCAGTGACTCATCGGTGAGCCCCGGGGTTGCGCAGGCGAATCCGGCTACCCGGCCCAGCCACCACTCCGATGTGGGCCGGGTAGCGGCCCTGGGGCAGGCAGGACGCTCGGCTCCGGATTATTGGGCGGGCTTGAGCCTGACGGTGTTGCAAAGGTCGCCGACGCCCTCGACACGGGCTTCCACGGTGTCCCCGTCGTGGATGACGCCGGCACCGGGGGTTCCCGTGGCGATCACGGTGCCGGCTTCGAGGACCATGCCGCCGGAGAAGTAACCGACCTGCCAATAGGGGTCGTACATCATCGCAGACACCTGGTTGGACGCGATCGTCTTCCCGTTGACGACGGTGGAGATCCGCACTGCGGAGAGGTCGGGGATCTCGTCGGGGGTGACGACCCAGGGGCCGATGCTGCAGAAGGTGTCGAAGGCCTTCGCCCAGGGAATGTGGCGGGGGTTGACCCGGATCGCGTCCTCGGCGGTCATGTCCAGGACGGTGGTATAGCCGAAGATGACGGACTCGGCGTCCTGAGGTGACACGTCTCGGCAGGTGGTTCCGATGACCACGCCGAGCTCGGCTTCGGCGGTGACGCGCTGGGACTGGCTGGGGAGCAGGATGTCGTCGCCGTGTCCGATCACGGCGGAGGGCGGCCGCAGGTAGGAGCCGGGGGCGTCGGTCGGCTGTCGTACGCCCAGGTCGTCGGCGTGGCGCACATAGTTCAGGCCCACACCCCACAGCTTCGGCGGACACCGGTAGGGCGGCCCGAATACCGGCCCGCCCCGCGAGGCCGGCACGCCGGGGTCGGGCAGGGCGGCAACCGTCGCCGCGAGCGCGACCGCCTCGCCCTTCAGGATGATGTCCAGCATCGTGGGGCCGTACGAGGTTCCCGCGGTCGCATTGATGAGGCTCAGTGTGGCGATCCCGCCAGGGACCGACACGCCGACATCCTCACCGGTCTCGGTGCGAAGAGTGCAGAGTCGCACTGTTTCATCCTTCCTGGTGGTACTTGGGTCACGCGGCTGCGTTCTGTCCGGCGACGCTGACAATGTTGAGCACCCTGAACATCGCCACGTCGTGGTGGTCGACACGGCGAAGGATGCCGAGGATAAGGAGGTGGTAGATGTCGTCGGCGCATTCCGCAGCCGTCAGGCCCATCTTGTCCGCCACCCCCGGCACCGACCAGTAGCCGTCCATTTCGCCGGACGATCCATGGGACATGGTCGCCAGCAGGTCGCGTTGGCGGCTGCTCAGTGCGGCAACGGTGTCGTGGACCGACGCGTAGGCGTCCGGCTGCCGATGGCCGCCGTGGGGGCGCCGCGCGACGGTGAGCGGCTCGGTGGCGATTTGGTGGGCGAGCTCCCGCAGGGAGTAGATCAAGCTCCAGTGGGCGGCGGATTCGAGAGCAGCGGGAAGGCCGTCGAGTGCGCGGCAGATCCGGGCGACGTCCGCGAGAACATGCGGGTCGGGACGGAAGGCCGGCTGAATTCGCTTCGTCTGGGCGAGCAACAGCGCCACCGACGCCACTTTGTCCAAGTCCGCCGGCTCGGTGTCGGATGGGGGCACGGGAAGCGGTGCCAGGGGGAAGAGGGTGTCGAGGGGCATACCGCCGGGGTTTCGCGTCGTGACGAGAATCCGCAGCCGGGGGCATGCGGCCAGGAGATGGGCTGTGATGTCCACCAGCTCGTCCTCCGGCCGGGCACCGTCGAGGACGAGGAGGGCGTTCGACCCCCCGATGGTCTCGACGAGACGCCGACGGCTGTCGGGCCCGGAGTGCACGACCTCACGCAACCACGTGGGTTGCCCCGGAGCCCCCACCAGCGCCCTTCCGCTCCGGAGCTGGCCGTCGTCGGGGGGCAGCCAGAGGGCCGTCCAGTGCTCGGCTGCCTCGAGTGCGCGCGCCACCTCCAGTGCGAGCCGTGTCTTGCCGACACCCTCGATCCCGATGATCGTGACCAGGCGGTGGTGTTCGGCGCCGAACATCGTGGTCAGCGCCGCCAGCTCCTGCTCCCGGCCGATGAACGGGCCGCTCCCGGCCGGCTCGGCCGTCCCCGCCAGGAAGCCGAGCGCATGGTCGTTCGCCAGCCGGTTCATCTGGGGGGCGCTGAGACCAAGGGCGTCGGCGAGCAGGCGCAGGGAGTCTGCCCTGGGCTGCCGTACCCTCCCGTTCTCCAGATCGCGTATCGCACGGACACTGAGCGTGCTGGAGCGCGCCAACTGCTTCTGAGACAGTCCCATCTGCAGTCGCAGGTTGCGGAGTCGTCGGCCGAAGGGCGCAGCCCCAATCCCGCCGCCGTCGGCCCAGTTCTGAAGGAATCCGGTCGGAACGTTCTGCCTGATCGACTCGCCGGCGGCGACAATCGGTTCGCGGCGCAGGGGCATCGGCGTCTCCCGCCCCGAAAACCGAGTGGGGATCCGGCCAGCCTCTGACACAGATGGTGTTTCCATGGCATGCTCCTCGGGGCGGCTGCCGCGACCCGGTACAGGGCCGCAGCAGCCAGATACTCAGGGGCGCAGCAGGTCGAACATCTCGGCCCGGAGTGCGGCGTCCTCGCCGAAGGCCCCGCGGTAGGCCGTCGAGGTCATCTGGGCTGCCGCCTTGATGCCGCGCATCGTCATGCACATGTGCTCGCCCTTGGCGACGACGGCCACATCCTTCGCCCCGCTGAGCACGGCGATGTCGTCGGCGATCTCGGAGACCAGCCGCTCCTGCACCTGGAGCTTGTGCGCATGCCGGTGGGCGATCCGGGCGAACTTCGACAGGCCCAGCAACTGGTTGGCCGACCGATAGGCGATCGTCACCGAGCAGTTGAACGGCAGCAGGTGGTGCTCGCAGAGGGACCAGACCTGGATGTCCGAGACGATCACCAACTGTTTGGTGCCGACCGACTCGAACAGGGTGCCGACCGAGCCCGGCTCGTAGTTGATGAACTCGCGCCACCAGCGGGCGAACCGCGCCGGCGTATCGCGCAGCCCGTCGCGGTCGGGGTCCTCCCCGATCTCCTTCAGGAGCTGTCGGGCGATTCCGACCAGTGGGTCTTCCTCCCGCGGCTTCTCCGAGTCGACGTCACCCTCCTGCACATACGTCGTCACAGGCATACAGACACCTCTCCAGTCCGACCGGCACGGCCGTTGCTCGATTCCGATGAACGGGCGGCTGGCTCCTCGCCAGCCGGCCGGCGTTTCAGGGCCGGTACTCGGCCCATGTCTTGGGGGTTTCCGAGATGCGCACGGATGTCAGCTCCGGGAACTGCTTCGACCAATGCTCGTAGAGCCACACCGCCAGGTTCTCGGCGGTGGGATTCGTGTCCACCAGGTCATTGAGGTGACGGTGGTCGAGCGTCTGGTCGAGCCATGACTTGAAGGGGGCCAAGTCGCCGTAGTCACGCACGAACCCCGTCGGAGGCAGTTCCGTCAGATCGGCGCTCAGCTCCAGCTCGACGACATAGTTGTGGCCGTGCAGCCGAGCACACTGGTGCCCTTCGGCCAGGCCGGAGAGCTGGTGGCTGGCAGAGAACTCGAACTTCTTCGTAATGCGCAGCGTCATGTCTCCGATTCACCTTTCTCGTTGGATTCAGCCACGCGTTCAGACACCTCGTGTGTCGCCCCACAGCAAGGTGTGCAGGCGTGTTGTGAGATTCCAGCCTCGTGCGATCACCGCATCGGCCAGCTCGGCCATGTGCCGGCTCACCTCGGCGCCCGTCTGCCCCTTCGGCATGATCCAGACCGAGCCGAGGCCGAACTCTTCGACCAGTCCGGCCACCTCGTCCAGGTCGCCGGTGTTGCGGCAGACGAACTTGAACGTGGTGCCTTCCGTCACCGCGAGGCTCTTCAGCGCGTCCGGCACGATCCGCCGATGTTCCGGATCGCCCGAGTGGGCCAGCTTCGGCGAGACGTTGAAGCGGACTCCGGCCGAGACCAGTGCCGGGTCCGCGGCGTGCGTGCCGTTGGTCTCGATCTCGATTTCCAGGCCGTGCGCCGTCAGCAGCTCGACCAGCGGGACCAGTCGGCTCTGCTGGCCGAGCGGCTCGCCGCCGGAGATGACGATCAGCTCTACGCCGAACGAGAGGAGCTTCTCGGCCACCTTGCGGACGTGACAGCGATGCAACTCCCTGCGGGGGTCGTACCTGACTCCGGATTCACCCGCTCCGGTCCAGTCCCACGTGTAGGGCGTATCGCACCACGTACAAGACAGGTTGCAGCCACCGAGCCGCAGGAACGCGCACCTGCGGCCCATGGACCGGCCCTCTCCCTGGACGGTCGGGCCGAAGATCTCGTTGACGACGAGTTCCGGTTCCACGCGGCACCGCCTCTTTCCGTGTCGGGGCCACCCATGAGGCGGCCGGCACCGGTCACTGCGGTCTCGGTGCTTCGCGATAGACCGTCGGGTCCGTGATGCCCAGGTCCGCGAACGCCCCGCGCCGCTCCGCACACGCCGCACACGCACCGCAGTGGATGTCCTCACCGCGGAAGCACGTCCACGTCTGGTTCCAGGGCACACCGAGCTTCTCGCCGAGAGCGACGACTCCGGTCTTCGGCAGTTCGATCAGCGGCGCGAGCAGTTCGACCCCGGGCGCAAGCGAACCCTTGGTCGCCACCCGCTCCATCTCGAGGAACAGCCGCAAGAACTCCGGAGAGGTGTCGGACGGACCGACGTCCTCGGCCATGACGCCGAAAGCAACGGCGTCCGCCTGCACAGTGACCGCCAGCGCGAAGGCCACCGACAGCAGCACGGCGTTACGGTTCGGCACGATGTTCGGGTTCCGGCCGCCGACCAGACGGTCCGGGCGGGGCACCGCCACGGACGGATCCGTCAGCGACGATCCGCGCATGACGCTCCGCAGCGAGCGCAGATCGACCTCCTCGTACGGCGCACCGAGCCGTTCCGCGGCAGCAGCGGCGAACTCAAGCTCCTTGCGGTGGCGCTGACCGTAGTCGATGGACAGCACCTGAACGTCGTGGCCCTCGGCGGCGAGGTGATGCGCCATGGTCACCGAGTCGATCCCGCCGGACACCACAGCAACGGTCCTGCGCATGTCTCAGACCCCCAGGAAGGAGTCGGGCGTGACACCGAGCTTCTCGAGGACCGTCCGCCGCGCATACGCCGGCGACAGCCCCCGGCCGCCACCGACCGGTGCGGCCAACGGCTCGATCAGCGTGTCGGGGTCGGTCTCGAAGAAGAAGACCAGCGACAGCAGTTCCTCGTCCGGAGCCACCGGGCTGGGCGGCAGCACACGGTGCTTCAGCGCCCGCCAGCGCCCATCGGTCCACAGCTCCATCAGGTCACCGAGATTGACGACGAGCAAGTCCGGGCGGTACGGCGGCGAGAACCAGCCGTCCGCCTTGTTCCACGCCTGCAGCCCACCCACACCTCGCTGACGGCTCAGCAGTGTGACGGTGCCCAGGTCGGTATGCGGCCCGTTGCGGAACTGGCCGCGAGCGACCTCTCCGATGCTCGAGTACGACGGGTACCAACTGGCATTCTGCGTCCACGTCGCCATCCGCGCCCGCGAGGTGAAGAAGTCCTCCGGCAGCCCCAGCGTGACGGCAAGCACCTCGTTGACCGCCTGCACCACCCGCAGCATATGCGTGGTGTACGCATCCGCGGCTGCCCGCAACTCCGGCAGCTCGACCGGCCAGCGGTTCGCCGGATAGTTGAACCGGTCCCGCTGCTCGTCGCCGGTACGGAGACCAGGCCCCACGTAGAACGACTCGTGAAGATCCGGTGCGCTCGGGGCCTCCTCGCCCTCGCGCACCGGCACCCCGACCCCACCGGGGGGATGCATCTCCAGCCACCCGCCGTCGTACGCGGCCTCGATGGCGTACTGAGCCTTGACCTCCTTCCGCAGGGCGAAGAACCGCTTGGCGGTGGCCCGGAAGTCGTTGATCACGGCTTGCGGCACACCGTGCCCGGACACGAGGAACATACCGGTGCTGCGCAGCGCGGCGTCCAGCTCCGCGGCGACGGGGGCGCGATCAGCCCCGGATGCCTTGCGCCATGCCTCGAGGTCGACTTCGGGAATTGTGCCTGGCACAGCGGTGACCTCTCACTTGCTCCGCGCGAGCACCGCGCCCACGCACCGACGGATGATGTCGAGACCTTCGTCCAGGTCGTCGTTGCTGATGGTCAGCGGGGGCAGCAGCTTCGCCACGTCGGCAGCCGCACCGGACGTCTCCATGAGCAGGCCGCTCTCGAAGGCCGCGACGCACACCGCGCGGGCCGCGCCGGGCGTGGCGAACCGCAGTCCGGCCGCGAACCCCCGGCCCCGGACCTCCAGGCCCGCCTCGGAGTGATCGTCGGCAATGGCGCCCAGGGCCGCCGCGATCCGCTCCCCTCGCTCTCGGGTGGACTTCTCCAGCGTCCCGTCGCTCCAGTAGGAGCGCAGCGCCTGCGCTCCGGTCACGAAAGACGCGCTGACACCGCGGAACGTCCCGTTGTGATCGCCCGGTTTCCAGACGTCCAGTTCCGGTCGGATGAGAGTGAGAGCCAGAGGAAGACCGAACCCTCCGATGGACTTGGACAAACACACCATGTCCGGAGTGATCCCGGCGTCCTCGAAGCTGAAGAACGGTCCTGTGCGGCCGCAGCCCATCTGGACGTCGTCCACGATGAGCAACACCTCGTGCCGTTTGCACACGTCGGCGAGCTCGCGCAGCCACCCTGCGCCGGCGGTCCTCAATCCGCCCTCGCCCTGAACCGTCTCCACGATGACGGCAGCGGGCCGGTCCAGCCCGCTGCCCCCGTCCGACAACAGCCGGTCGAGATGGCGCGGACCGGTTTCCCCGATGCCCGGATAGCCGTCGTAGGGCATCGCGGTCGTCAAGGTCAGAGGCACCCCGGCGGCCGCCCGTTTCGTCGCATTGCCGCTGACCGCGAGGGTGCCCAGAGTCATCCCGTGGAAGGAGTTGGTGAAGCTCACCACCGACTGCCGTCCAGTAACCCGCCGGGCGAGCTTCAGAGCCGCCTCGACCGCGTTCGCACCGCCCGGACCGGGGAACACCACCTTGTACTGCAGCCCTCGCGGCGTCAGGAGAACGTCCTGAAAGGTCTCAAGGAAGTCCCGCCTCGCCACGGTGAGCATGTCCAGCGCGTGCGAGACCCCGTCCCGGACGATGTAGTCCAACAACGCCTGCTTGAGGAACGCGTTGCTGTGACCGTAGTTGAGCGCACCCGCGCCGGCGAAGAAGTCCAGGTAGGTCCGACCGTCCTCGGAGAACAGCCGGCTGTTCTCCGCCCGGTCGAACACGACCGGCCACAGCCGGCTGTAGCTGCGGACCTCGGACTCGAGATCGGAGAAGATCGTCATGCCGCCGTCCTCGCCTGAACCACGAACCAGTGCCGGTCAAGCCGGACACCACGGTCACTGCCGGCCGATGCCACATAGCGCTCGAACAAGTCCCGGTCCGCCACAGTGTCGTAGTCCTCGAAAATCGGCACCTGGCGCAGGAACCTGTCGAGCTCGACCGGAGAGTGGTAGAACTCCACGGTCCGGAAGGACTTCTCCAGCACCACCGTGAAACCGGACCCGGTGAGTTCTTCCACCACCTCGTCCATCACCGGCCTGCCGTCCCAGCGGCCGAAGAACTGGCCCCGGCCGAAGGTCTCCTTCAGCTCGCGGACATCCGTCTCACCGATGCCCATGTAGATCAGGTGACCGCCGGGTCTGAGCACCCTGAGGAACTCTCCGGGGAACAACGGCCCACGCCGGGACGTGAGCACGTCGGCCTCCCCGTCGGGAAGGCCGGTCCGGGAGGCATCACGCCGCTCGAACCTGACGTTGCCCAGCCCGACCTTCTCAAGCCTCCGCTCGGCGGACTCCAGCATCGACGGCGACATGTCGATGCCGAGCACGCTGCCGAACACCGGGGCGATCCTCAGCAGGCTGCGTCCATCGGCGCAACCGACATCGACCAGCCGGCCATCCGGATCGCCCAGACCCCTCGCCAGCTCGTCGAACGCAGCCTCTGGATCACCGTCCGGGAAGACGTCGGTACGCAGCCCCCCGCTGGTATATTCGCCGAACTCGTCGGCGACCCGCGAGTAGAATTCCGGGTTCATCATCACCTACCTCGGTTTCGTCGATGCGGGAGATACGTACGGAATCCGTCCGGCATGTAGGTCGCATTGCATCCGACCGCCTACGGAAGAACCGTTCCAAGGCGTTACCGGCCACACCCTGTAGTTACGCTTAGCGATTTTTGCCAGGACCGGCATCGTCAACAATGTCCGTCCGTACGGACCTCTCGTGCAAGGCACAGCCCAGGCTGGTGCAGGTGACCTGTGCCGCAGGGGCAACTGCCCAGGTCCCGGGGAATGTTCGCGCTCGCCGGGACTCGGATCGCGCATCTGCAGCGCGGTACGACCCACACCCCGCGCTCACTTCAGCCGACCGACGAGAGCACCGCCGAACTGACCGTGCGGGTCGGCTTCGACCAGGACCCCGCGACCGAGGCCACCCACGCCTCCGACCGGATACGCGGCCCGCTCGCCCCGTTCCACCCCGGCCCGGAGCGCGCCCTTGGCCCCCGTCCGGACCATCAGGCCGTGTCCTGGCTGCCGGAACGCCACGGCGCGGTCAGGACCGCCACGCGGTAGGCCTCACGGAGGGCCGGGGTGCGCCCCGGCCGTCGAGGTCGGCGATGGGGGAACGCGCAGGCCCTGGGTGCCGGCGCACACACGCGGCCGGCATCGACGGACGGAACACATGCGGCGGGTCCGCCGCCCGTGTCGGAGCATCGATATTGAGACAGACCACCCCTGGGATGTATCAGATGATAACGATGTCAGACGGCAACGGTCCTGTCTCCTGCGGCAGTCGAGGCGTGACGGGCGAAGAGCGAGAGGACCGAGTTTTCCTCAACAATTGCCACCATGAATCTGGCGACCAATGGGCTGATGTCCCATTCGGCTCGTGCTTTCAAAGGCCGCCCGGGGCGTGATCCGGGCGAACCGGCGAGGTCCACCGAAAACCACCCTGTTTCGGCCACCTGTTCACAAGGGGTCGGTTAATGTGGCGCGGAGCCGAACGAACATAAGCGCTCGAGTCCGGCAGCACTTGCGATCACCGGGCACTCATAGGGAATCTCGCCCACAGCAAAGGACACCCATGGCACGGCCCAGCCCCTCGCTGCACGACCACATCCCGGAGCGGCCCGTACCGGAGCCGACGGCACAGGTGCCGCCCTTACCGCACGTGCAGGCGCCCGGCCTGACTGTCGCCTTGTACGGCGGCGATCCCCTCACCCGGGCGGGCGTCACTGCCCAGCTGGCCCAGCACCACGACATCGAAGTGATCCCGCGAGCGGAGGATTCGCCGGACTTCACCAAGGACGTCGCCATCGTATTGGTCGACCAATTGGACGTAGAGACGGGGGTCCAGCTGCGCAAACTGGCGGCGGGCTACAAGAGACGCGTGGTGCTGGTGGTCGGCGAACTCGCCGACCACCAGCTGACCCTGGTCCTGGAGGCGGGGATCTCGTCCGTCGTCTGGCGCCACCAGGCCAACTCGGACGGGTTGGTGAAGGCGGCCCGCGTGACGGCCCGGAACGAGGGGGACATGCCCGGGGACCTGCTGCGCCGGCTCCTCGCCAAACTCGAACGCCGGGACCGTGGCACGGTCATGAGCACGGTGCAGCACGATCCGCCCACCCGGCGCGAACTCGATGTCCTGGAACTGGTGTCACAGGGACTCGGCACCAAGGAGATCGCCGATCAGCTCAGCTACTCCGAGCGGACCATCAAGGGGATCCTGCGCGACGTCATGATGCGCCTGAACGTGCGCAACCGGGCCCATGCGGTGGCCCACGCCATAAGGGAGGGTTACATCTGAGGCGGTCGCCGTCTCGCCTCGATCTCGTACACGCCGGGGAAGTACCGCTCAGTGAATGGAGTAGCAGCGATGGACCTCGGCATCACCGGCAGAACCGCAATCGTCTGCGCGTCCACGTCCGGCCTGGGCAGGGCCACGGCCGAGGCGCTGGCTGCGGAAGGCGCCCGGGTGATCGTGTGCGGTCGCCGCGCGGACGTGGCCGAAGAGGTCGCGGCCGGCCTGCCGCGCGCGGTGGGAGTCGGCGTGGACCTGCTCGCCGCGGACGGGGCCGACCTGCTGATGCGGGTCACGCGGTCCGCATTCGGCCCTGCGGACATCCTGGTGCTCAACGGGCCGGGGCCACGACCGGCCCGTGTGACGGAGATCGATGAGCCGGAACTCGGCACCGCTGTCGAGTCACTGGTGACCGCCCAACACCGCCTGGTGTCGCTGGCCCTGCCGCACATGCGCGAACAGCGATGGGGGCGGGTTCTGGCGGTGGGTTCGGGCGCCGTCGTGGCCCCCATCCAGGACCTGGCGCTGTCCGGCATCGGGCGCACCGCGCTCGCCGCGTACCTCAAGATGCTGGCGACAGAGGTCGCGGGTGACGGCGTCACCGTCAACATGCTGCTGCCCGGGCGCATCGCCACGGACCGGGTGCGGCGGATCGACGCCGCCCGCGCCGCCGAGTCCGGCGCCACGGTGGAGGAGGTGACCGCCGCGTCTGCAACGCGGATCCCCCTCAACAGGTACGGCGAGCCGGACGAGTTCGGCGCGGTGGCCGCGTTCCTGTGCAGCGAGCGCGCCTCCTACATCACCGGCAGCGCAGTGCGTTGCGACGGGGGCCAGAGCCCCGTTCTGTGACGCGCGGACCGCGGCGCGCGGAGCGAAGTGGGCCTTCCCCGCCGTGGGGAATCACCGTCCCCGTCGCGGACGCAATGCTCACCCCGGCCGCCCACCCCGGCCGCCCACCCCGGCCGCCGCCGTCAGCTCGACCATCGACGTCCGCCACCCCGGCGCAGTGGTGACCAGGCCACGAAGGCGCCAGCCGGGGCGTGGTGAGGCGAGCACGTCGCCTACCGTCGCCCCGGACGGCCGCCCAACCGATGGGCGACGGCCGCCCGCCATGTACCTCCGAAAGGAACCATCGTGCCGCACGCCACGGCCTCGGACGGAGTCCGCATCGCCTACCAGGTCCGCGGTGACGGCCCTCCGCTCGTGTTGCTCGCCGGCCAGGCGAACAACCATCACTGGTGGGACGGGGTCCGCGACGACTTCGCCGGCTCCCGGAGCACGGTCACGATCGACTACCGGGGCACGGGCGAGAGCGACAAGCCCCACCTGCCCTACTCCACCGAGCGATTCGCCAACGACGTGGTCGCGGTCCTCGACGCACTGGCCGTGGACCGGGCGGACGTGTACGGCACGTCCATGGGCGGGCGCGTCGCCCAGTGTCTGGCCGCCCGCCACTCCCGGCGGGTGCGGGCCCTGGTGCTCGGCTGCACCTCGGCCGGCGGTCGGCACAGCGTCGACCGCGGCGGCGAAGTCCGCAGATCCCTGAGCCGGCCCAATCCGGTCGAGGCGCGACAGGCTCTGCTGGAGCTGATGTACACCCCGGCCTGGCTCGCGACGCACCCGGTCCCGCACCACACGCTCGGCGACCGGAGCATGCCGGCGCATGCCCGGCGTGGCCACCTGGTCGCGAGCGACGCGCACGACGCGTGGGACGCGCTGCCCGGCATCGTCGCCCCGACCCTGGTGCTGCACGGCACCGACGACCTGCTCAATCCCGTCGCCAACGCACCGCTGCTGGCAGCCCGCATCCCGGGCTCCCGGCTGGAGCTGATCGAGGGCGCCCGGCACGCCTACTTCGAGGAGTGCCGCGACCTCGCCAGCCCGCTCGTCCTCGATTTCCTCGACCAGACGGTGCTCTCCCGGTGACCCACGCCGGTGATCTCCCCGTTCGGGACGAGCTGCGCGGCCAGACCCCTTACGGCGCTTTCGAACTGGCGTCTCCGGTACGCCTGAACGTCGACGCGAACCCCTGTCCGCCGCCGGAGCCGCCGGTGCGGGCGATGGCAGAACGGGTGCAGGAGGTGGCGGGTTCCACCGCTGTCCGGACCGGAACGCACGGGAGCTGAGGCAGGGCCGGCCGGGCCCGTGACACGGGCCACGGTCTCCCGGTGGACGCCCGCCCGAGTGCGGCGGGAACGCAGGCGTCGAGGCTCTCGCGGGCGATGATGCGCCGGCCGAGGACGAAAGCCGCCTCCGGAATGTCCTGGGGACGTCCCGGCCCCTGAGCCTGCGGCGTTCCGTCGCTGGGCGCCGAGCCCGGGCCGGGGTGCGGCTCGTGTCCGCCGCCCGGTGCTCCGGTCGCGGCCGGGAAGGCCGTGCCGGTGCTCGGTACGACTGCCGCCGTGGCCCGGACGGCCGCCGTAGGGCCCCACGGCGGCCGGTTCCGCGTACACCTCGCCGCGCGTGTCCTCATCCATGCCGTTCCCTTCCGTATCCATGCCGTTCCCCTTCCGTCCTCGGCCGGTCACCCATAACCTGACGCTCCGTCAGGCAATGCGCCAGAGCCGGGCCACGGGGAAGGGGAGGTGTCCGATGACGCTGCTCCAGGGCAGGACCGTCGTCGTGTCGGGGGTCGGCGCGGGGCTCGGCCACCGGGTCGCCGCAGCCGTCGTGCGCGACGGCGGCAACGCGGTGCTCGGGGCGCGCACCCGGGCGCATCTCGCCAAGACCGCCGCCGCACTCGACCCGGACCGCGCCCACACGGCGTACCGGGCGACGGACATCACCGACGAGGCGCAGTGCGAGGCGCTCGCAGCGCTCGCCGTCGACCGGTTCGGGGGGATCGACGCGGTGGTCCATGTCGCGGCCTGGGACAGCTACTTCGGCGGACTGGAGGACGCCGACTTCGCCACCTGGCAGTCGGTCATCGATGTGAACCTGCTGGGCAGCCTGCGGATGACGCGGGCGTGCCTGCCGGCCCTGAAGACGTGCGGCGGCTCGGTCGTGTTCATCGGCACGCAGTCGTCGGTGGCCGCGCCCTCGCAGGTGCGGCAGGCGGCCTACGCCGCGTCGAAGGGGGCGCTGACCAGCGCGATGTACTCGCTGGCACGGGAACTGGGCCGGTACCGGATCCGCGTCAACACCGTGCTGCCCGGCTGGATGTGGGGGCCGCCCGTCGAGGCGTATGTGCGCTTCACCGCACACGGCGAGGGCGTGCCGGAGGCGGAGGTGAAACGGCGGCTGACCGAGCGGATGGCGCTGCCCGACCCGGCCACGGACGGCGATGTCGCGGACGCCGCGGTGTTCCTGGCCTCCGACCGGGCGCGGGCGGTCACGGGCCAGTCCCTGCTCGTGAACGCCGGCGAACTGATGCGGTAGCCCGGCCGGCCCGCTCCGCTCCAGCCCCTTTGGGGTCTGACGGCCTCCGTGCCCGCGGGCACGGCCCCTACGCCCGCGAATACGGCCGCTACGCCCGGGGATACCTGGCCAGCCACCCCGGTGAGGACCCGCTCGGCCCGTGCAGCGCGGCGCCCTGCGTCATCTCGATGGCGAAGTCGTCGGCCAGCACCAGCATCGTGGGACGGCCCTCCAGTTCGGCCAGCCAGGCCGGCGGGAGGGCCGTCTCACCGTGCAGGGCACCCAGCAGCCCGCCGGTCAGCGCGCCCGCCGCCGCCGACGGCCCGCCGTGGTTCACGGCCAGGCGCAGCCCGTGCCGGACGTCCTCGCCCACCAGCGCGCAGTACACCGCGACGGCCAGCACGTCCTCCGCCGTGCCGTCCCCGGCCAGCTCCTCGATCCGCTCGGCCGTGGGCATCCCCTGCCGCACCGCGCCCAGCGCGCGCTGCAGCGCGTCCGCGACCGGCTGCTGCCCCGGCCTCGGCGCGAGCAGCGCCAGGGCCCGCTGCACGGCCCCGTCCAGGCTCTCGCCCCGCGCCAGCGCGTGCACCACGACCGCGTACGCGCCCGCCGCGAGATACGCCGTGGGGTGCCCGTGCGTCTGCGCCGCGCACTCGACCGCGAGCTGCAGCACCAGCTGCGGCTCCCATCCGACCAGCAGCCCGAACGGCGCGGAGCGCGCGGCGGCCTCCGGCCCCTGCTCGCCGGGGTTCTTGGGCGCGTCGAGCGTGCCCATCGTGTCGTCGCCGAGGCCCAGCAGGCACGAGCGGGGCGGGGACCGGCGGGCGTACAGCCACTCCTCGCGGGCCAGCCACCCGTCGTCCTGGCGGCGTTCGTCCGGCCCCCAGTCCCGCTGTGTGGCCGCCCAGCGCAGATACGCGCGGTGCACATCGGTCGGCGGATGCCAGGCGCCGGTGTCGCGGCGGACCTGCGCGCGGACGAGCCCGTCGAGGGAGAACAGGGCGAGCTGGGTCAGGTGCGTGATGGCGCCGCGCCGGCCGCACCCGGACCCGAGGCCGACAAGCCCCTCGTGACCGTGCGCCGCGCGGATCTCCGCCAGTGCGAGCCCGTCCAGGGGTGCGCCGAGGGCATCGCCCACGGCCACACCGAGCAGCGTTCCGCGCACCCTGCTGCGGAAGTCCTGCTGCTCGGCCCGGCCCCAGACGGCACCGGCTGTCGCACCCACCCATGCCTCCTCATGGCACCGTTCGCACGTCCGTCCAGCACTGTAATCGAACGGAGACGCTGAGTTGAGGGGGACACGTCACGGTGGCGTGGAAGCGGCGTGCAGGCAGCCCCTAGGGGGTGTTTCGAAAGTCCTGTGCGGTGCCCGCGGTGCCCGCGGTGCCCGCGATGTCCGGTGCGTGCTCCCGGCGTACCGGACGAAAGCCCTCGTACTGGACGTACTCGGGGTTTCGGCCGGTGCGGCGAGTGGAGGTGCCCCCTGCTCGAAGAGCCTGGGGGAGCGTGCCGGGCGCCGTGGGTGCTGTGCGGGACTTCCGAAACACCCCCTAGTCCTCCAGCACCGGCAGCAGCTCCGGCAGATGCCCGTCCGAGGCCGCCGCCGCGCGCCGCCGCTCCTGGGGGACCTCGCCGTACAGCGTCGTACGGGGCCTGGCGGGACGGCCGGCCGCCTCCGCCACCGCGACGAGTTCCTTGACCGACTTGTACGAGCCGTACGACGAACCCGCCATACGGGAGATGGTCTCCTCCATGAGGGTGCCGCCCAGGTCGTTGGCGCCGGAGCGGAGCATCTCCGCCGCGCCTTCCGTGCCCAGCTTCACCCAGCTCGTCTGGATGTTGGGGATGTGCGGATGCAGCAGAAGCCGCGCCATCGCCGTCACCGCGCGGTTGTCGCGCGTCGTCGGCCCCGGGCGGGCGATGCCCGCCAGATACACCGGGGCGTTGGTGTGGACGAACGGCAGCGTCACGAACTCCGTGAAACCACCCGTCTCCTGCTGGATGCGGGAGAGCGTGCGGAAGTGGCCGAGCCAGTGGCGGGGCTGGTCCACATGGCCGTACATCATCGTCGACGACGAGCGGATGCCCAGTTCGTGCGCGGTCGTCACCACCTCGATCCATGTCGCCGTCGGCAGCTTGCCCTTCGTCAGGACCCAGCGGACCTCGTCGTCCAGGATCTCGGCCGCGGTGCCCGGGATCGTGTCGAGGCCGGCCTCCTTCGCCGCCGACAGCCACTCGCGGACCGACAGGCCGGTGCGGGTCGCGCCGTTGACGACCTCCATCGGCGAGAAGGCGTGGACGTGCATGCCGGGCACGCGCTCCTTCACCGCGCGGGCGATGTCGAAGTACGCCGTGCCGGGCAGGTCCGGATGGATGCCGCCCTGCATGCAGACCTCCACCGCGCCCACCTCCCACGCCTGCCGGGCGCGGTCGGCGACCTGCTCCAGGGAGAGCGTGTACGCGTCGGCGTCCGTGCGGCGCTGCGCGAACGCGCAGAAGCGGCAGCCCGTGTAGCAGACGTTCGTGAAGTTGATGTTCCGGGTGACGATGTAGGTGACGTCGTCACCCACCACCGACCTGCGCACATCGTCCGCCACCCGGCACAGCGCGTCCAGCGCCGGCCCGTCCGCGTGCAGCAGCGCCAGCGCCTCCCCGTCCGTCAGCCGCGCCGGGTCGTCCGCGGCCGTCCGCAGCGCCGCCCGGGCGTCCGTGTCGATGCGCTCGGGCGCCATCCCCGGGGCCGCCGCCTCCCTGAGCGCCTCCCAGTCGCCGTACACCTCGTCGAAGTCGTCCCGGCGGTCGCCCGTGCGGCCCTCGGTGTCGATCGTGCGGTGCAGGTCCGTGCGGCCCGAGGACCGGAACGCCTCCTCCGGCTCCTGCCACGGGTGCCCCTGAACGACCGCGTCCTCGCGCGCCAGGCCCGTCTCCCCGTCAGCCAGCGCCCGCACGTGCGGCAGCAGCCGCGGATCCAGCCACGGCTCGCCGCGCCGCACGAACTCCGGGTACACACACAGCCGTTCACGCAGCTCGAAGCCCGCCGCCGCGGAGCGCTCGCGCAGCAGCTCGATCTGCGGCCAGGGGCGCTCGGGGTTCACATGGTCGATGGTCAGCGGCGAGACGCCGCCCCAGTCGTCGATGCCGGCGGCGATGAGCCGCTCGTACGCGTCGTCGACCAGGTTCGGCGGCGCCTGGAGGCAGGCGCTCGGGCCCATGATGTGCCGGGCCACGGCCACGGTGGCCACCAGGTCGTCCGGTTCGGCGTCCGGCGTGCCGCGCATCGCCGTGTCCGGCTTGGCGCGGAAGTTCTGGATGATCAGCTCCTGGATGCCGTGGTAGGCCCGCGCCACCTTCCGCAGCGCGAACAGGGACTCCGCGCGCTCCTCGTACGTCTCGCCGATGCCGATCAGCAGCCCGCTGGTGAACGGGACCGAGGAGCGGCCGGCGTCCTCCAGGACACGCAGCCGCAGCGCCGGTTCCTTGTCCGGGGAGCCGTGGTGCGGGCCGCCCGGCTCGGACCACAACCGGGTGGCCGTGGTCTCCAGCATCATGCCCATCGAGGGGGCGACGGGCTTGAGGCGCTGGAAGTCCGTCCACGACATCACCCCCGGATTGAGGTGGGGCAGCAGGCCCGTCTCCTCCAGGATCCGGACCGAGACGGCCCGCACATAGGCGATCGTGTCGTCGTACCCGTGCGCGTCCAGCCACGCCCGCGCCTCGGGCCAGCGGTCCTCCGGCTTGTCGCCGAGGGTGATCAGGGCCTCCTTGCAGCCGAGGGCGGCGCCCTTGCGGGCGACGTCCAGCACCTCGTCCGGGGACATGAACATCCCGTGCCCGGCCCGGCGCAGCTTTCCCGGCACCGTCACGAAGGTGCAGTAGTGGCACGTGTCACGGCACAGGCGGGTGAGGGGGATGAAGACGCTCTTCGAGTACGTGATGACACCGGGGCGGCCGGCCGCCGCGAGACCCGCGTCCCGCACCCGGACCGCGGACGCGGCGAGGTCCTCCAGGTCCGCGCCGCGGGCCTGCAGCAGCACCGCGGCCTCGGTGACATCCAGGGCGACGCCGTCACGGGCTCGTTTGAGGGCTCGACGCAGGGAGTTCTCGGTGGGGCCGGTTCCGGAGGTCGCGGAAGTCGTCATCCTCCGAGCATACGTTCGCAGTGATCAGGTCATACAGGGCCGACCTGTACGGGCGCCCCCGTGCGGCAGCCGCAACCCGTCGTTACCCCGACGCGTGGCTGCCGATCGGCTTCCCTTGCGCGGCAGTTCACGGCTCAGTACCAGAGTGCCACGCACCACCCCTGCACCACCCCTGTCATCCGACACCTTGGGAGCGGCAGCATGTGCGAGGACGACCACGGCATCGGCAGACGCGCACTGTTCGTGACGGGAGCGGCCGCCGCGCTTACGTTGGGAACCGTGAGCTTTGCGAGCGGCGCCTTCGCGGCGGACGGGGCCGGCCAGGACACGAGGACCGTGCGCGGCACCCTGCCCCCCGGCTCGCCCGATTTCGTCTACCTCCCCGTCGAGGTCCCCGAAGGCGTCCGGGAGATCAGGGTCGCCTACACCTACGACAAGCCGTCCGTCCCGGCCGGCACCCCGGGCAACGCCCTCGACATCGGCATCTTCGACGAGCGCGGCACCGAACTGGGCGGCGAGGGCTTCCGCGGCTGGTCGGGCGGCGCGCGCCCCGAGTTCTTCGTCCGCGCCGACGACGCGACCCCCGGCTACATCCCCGGCCCGGTGGGCCCCGGCACCTGGTACGTCGCGCTGGGCCCGTACACGGTGGCGCCGCAGGGCCTGGCCTACGAGGTCACCGTCACGCTCGCCTACGGCGACCCGGGCGAGACCCCCGCTCCCGTGTACCCGCCGTCGCGGGCGAAGGGCCGGGGCCGCGCCTGGTACCGCGGCGACTGCCATCTGCACTCCTGGTACTCCGACGGCCGCCGCACGCCCGCCGAGATCGCGGCGCTGGCCCGGGCGGCCGGCCTCGACTTCATCAACACCTCCGAGCACAACACCCACTCCTCGCACCCGCACTGGGCCGACCAGGCGGGCGACGACCTGCTGATCATGCTGGGCGAGGAGGTGACCACGCGGAACGGTCACGTGGTGGCGCTGGGCACCGACCCCGGCACGTTCGTCGACTGGCGCTACCGGGCCCGCGACAACCGCTTCGGCCGGTTCGCCCGACGCATCCACCGGGCGGGCGGCCTGGTCGTGCCGGCCCATCCGCACGCCACCTGCGTCGGCTACGGCTGGAAGTTCGGCTTCAACGACGCCGACGCGGTCGAGGTGTGGAACGGCCCGTACACGCCGGACGACGAGGTGGCCCTGGCGGAGTGGGACAACACGCTGGTGGCGTCGGTGCGCGACGGGCGCGCCCGGTGGCTGCCGGCGATGGGCAACAGCGACGCGCACCGCGACCCCGACGCCGTGGGCACCCCGCAGACCGTGGTCCTCGCCGACGACCTGACCCGTGAGGCCGTCCAGGAGGGCATCCGCGCGGGCCGTTCGTACGTCGCCGAGTCGAAGAACGTCTCCCTGGCCTTCACTGCGTCCGGCGGGCGCGGCGAACACGCGGGCATCGGCGAGCGGCTGCGGGTGGACCGCGACACCCCGGTCACGGTCCGCCTTCGGGCGCAGGGGGCGCCCCGCTGCACCATCCGCCTCGTCACCGACCAGGGAGTGCTGTTCACCAGCGACCCGCTGCCGGTGTCCGGGGCAGGCACCGCCGAGTGGCACACGACACCGGCCTACGCGGCGTACGTCCGGGCCGAGCTGCGGCACGAGACGGCGGTGGGCCCGCTGCCGGGGGCGCTGGCCGCGTTCACCAACCCCATCTTCCTGGGCGGGGCGTGAGGCGATGTGTGAGGCGCGTGTGAGGCGGCCGGTGCGGCCGCCCGTGCGGGGCTCGTGCGCCCGCGCCCACCCGTCCGGCCCGCGTGACGGCCGCACCGGCCGGCCGCCGGCCCCGCCGCACGGACCCGCGCCGCCTCCCCCGCGCCGCGCCGTGGCGCGTCCCCCGGCGGGTGGGATCCTGCAGGCAGCCCGGAACCGACACAGAGGAGTACGGGAGACCATGACACGCAACCCCGACCTCAAGTACCGCGTGGTCTCGGCGTTCCAGCGCCGGATCGGCAATCCGCTGCTGCGCCGGATGCCGCTCCAGACCCTCCTGGAGACGACGGGCCGCGTCTCGGGCCTGCCGCGGCCCACACCGGTGGGCGGCCGCCGCGTCGGCGACTCGTTCTGGCTCGTCTCCGAATACGGCGAGAGGTCCCAGTACGTCCGCAACATCCTGGCGAACCCGCGGGTCCGGGTCCGCATCCGGGGACGGTGGCACACGGGCACGGCCCATCTGCTCCCGGACGACGACCCCCTGGCCCGGCTGAAGACCCTGCCCCGCCTCAACAGCACGGCGGTGCGGGCGCTGGGCGCCGGGCTGCTGACGGTGCGGGTGGACCTGGACGGCTAGGGCGGCCTCCCTCACCCCGGCCACACGATCGCCTGCAGCTCGCTGTAGGCGTGCAGGGCGTAGGAGCCGACGTCGCGGCCGACGCCGCTCTTCTTGAAGCCGCCGAAGGGGGCCTCCATGTTGCGGCCGACGGTGTTCACGCCCACTCCCCCGGCCCGCAGCCGCCGAGCCACCCGGAAGGCGCGGGCCACGTCGCCGGACCACACGTAGTCGATCAGGCCGTAGTCGCTGTCGTTGGCGAGGGCGATCCCCTCGTCCTCCTCGTCGAAGGGGACGACCACGACGACGGGGCCGAAGATCTCCTCGCGGACCACCCTCATGTCGGCGGTGCAGTCGGCCAGGAGGGTGGGGGCGACGTAGAAGCCACGGTCGAACCGCGGGCGTTCGCCCCCGGCGACCACCCGTGCCCCCTCCTTGCGGCCCAGTTCGACGTACGACTCCACGCGGTCGCGGTGCGCCGCCGAGATCACCGGGCCCACCACCGTCGCCCGCTCGCGGGGATCCCCGACCGTCAGACGGCGGGCGTAGGCCGAGAGCCGGGTCACCAGGCGGTCGTACACGCCGCGCTGCGCGATCACGCGTGTCGGCGCCGTGCAGATCTGCCCGCTGTAGAAGGAGAACGTGGTCCCGATCCCGGCCACCGCCGCGTCCAGGTCGGCGTCGTCGAAGACGATCGCCGCGCCCTTGCCGCCCAGTTCCATCAGCTGCCGCTTCATGGACCGGCCGCACACCTCGGCGATGCGCTGCCCGACGGCGGTGGAGCCGGTGAAGCTGACCATGTCGACGTCGGGGCTGTCCACGGCCGCCTCGCCGGCCTCGGGGAGGGATGCGCTCACGACGTTCACGACACCGGGCGGCGCCCCCGCCTCCTGGAGCGCCTCGGCCATGCGGTAGACCGACAGCGGGTCCTGCGGCGCCGGTTTCACGACCACCGTGTTGCCCATGGCCAGCGCGGGGGCGACCTTGCCCGCCGGGTTGGCCCACGGGTTGTTGTACGAGGTGATGCAGGTGACCACGCCGACCGGCTGGCGCACCGCGAGCGCGCCCATGACGGCGGCCGGGCCGAACGGTCCCGCCTCGTTGATCTGCGGCGGCAGCGGCACCTCGGCCGGTTCCACCCGCGCGTACCGGCTGAACCGGGCGGCCGCGACCCCGACCTGCATCCCGCGCGCCGTTTTGGTGGTGGCGCCGCTCTCCGCCCGGGCGAGGTCGGCGTACGGCACCAGGTTGCGCCGCATCACGTCCGCCGCGCGGGCGAGGACGGCGGCGCGTTCCTCCGGTGCCGTCCGCGACCACGGCCCGAAGGCCTCGCGGGCGGCGGCGCAGGCCGCGTGCACCTGCTCCCGCGATGCCTCCGGCGCCCACCCGACGGTCTCCTCGCTCGCCGGGTCGACGATCTCGTAGTGGCCGCCGTCGGGCTCGACCCACGCGCCGCCGACGAACAGCCGCTGCCGGTCGCTCACGTGGTGCTCACCGTCCTGGTGTCCCGCCCGGAGCGCAGCACCTTCCCGGGCACCGCCCCGGTGACCAGGTCGTCCCGGATCGCCTCGACGCCGTTGACCCACACCGCCCGTACGCCGATCGCCCGGGAGTCCAGCCGCGGGCTGTCCCCCGGCAGGTCGTGCACCAAGGTGGCCGGACCGGCGTCGATCCGCTCCGGGTCGAACAGGACGAGGTCCGCGTGGAACCCCTCCCGCACCCGGCCGCGCCCGCGCAGCCCGAACAGCCGGGCGGGATCGTCCGTCAGCATCCTCACGGCCTGCTCCAGCGGCACCAGCCCGCGTCCCCGCAGGCAGTCCCCGAGGAAGCGGGTCGTGTACGGGGCCCCGCACATGCGGTCCAGATGCGCGCCCGCGTCCGAGCCGCCGAGCATGACGTCCTCGTGCCGCCAGGTCTCGGCCCGCAGCGCCCAGGAGCCGGGGTCGTTGTCGGTGGGCATGGGCCACAGCACCGTGCGCAGCCCGTCGTCGGCGCAGATCTCGACCAGGCACGCGAAGGGGTCCTGGCCGCGTTCGGCCGCGATGTCCTTCACCACCCGGCCGGTGAGGCCCTCGTTGCGCGGGCTGTAGGTGTCCCCGATGACGTACCGCCCGAAGTTCGCCAGCCGCCGGAAGACGCCCGCCTCCTTGGAGTCGGCGCGCCGCAGCATCTCGGCGCGGACGCCGGGATCGCGCAGCTTCCCGATCCGCTCCGGCACGGGCAGGCTGAGGATCGGCCCCCACCCGGGGATCAGGTTGAGCGCGCAGAACGTGCCGAGCGACATGTTCATCGGCGTGAGGATCGGCATGGTCAGGGCCACCACCCGGCCTCCCGCCTTCCGCGCGCGCTCGCTCGCGCTCAGCTGGCGCGGCACCCGCTCGGGGACGGCCGCGTCGATGGTCAGGACGTTCCAGTTCAGGGGGCGTCCCGCCGTCGCGCTCATCTCGACGAACAGGTCGATCTCCGCGTCGCTGAACTGGTCCAGGCAGCCCGCGACGATGGCCTCGATCTGGGTGCCCTCGTGCTCGCCGACGGCACGCGACAGCGCCAGCAGTTCCTCCGGCCGCGCGTGCCGGGAGGCGACCGGCTCGCCGTCGCCGTCGGAGTGCGTGGAGGACTGGGTGGTGGACAGGCCCCAGGCGCCCGCGTCCATGGCCTCGTGCAGCAGCCGGACCATGGCGTCCAGCTGCTGCGGCGTGGGCTGCCCGCCGACCGCGTCCGGTCCCATCACGTACCGCCGCAGCGCGCAGTGCCCCACCATGAAGCCCGCGTTGACGGCGATGCGCCCCTCCAGCGCGTCCAGGTAGTCGCCGAAGGTGTGCCAGTTCCAGGGTGCGCCCTCCTCCAGGGCGACCAGGGACATGCCCTCCACCCTGGCCATCATCCGGCGGGTGTAGTCGGCGTCCTCGGGCCGCGCCGGGTTGAGCGGGGCGAGGGTGAAGCCGCAGTTGCCGGCCGCGACCGTGGTGACACCGTGGTTCAGGGACGGGGTCGCGTACGGGTCCCAGAACAGCTGGGCGTCGTAGTGGGTGTGCGGGTCGACGAAGCCGGGGGCGAGGACGAGGCCGGTGGCGTCCTCGCTGCTCGCGGCCTCCTCCGTGATCCGGCCGACGGCCGCGATGCGGCCGTGGCGTATCCCCACGTCCGCGGTTTGGGCGGGCGCGCCTGTCCCGTCCACGACGGTCGCGCCCCTGATGACGTGGTCGAGCATGACGCCTTCCTCCTTCGGCCGCTCTGCGCGCCGCTTGTCGGTTCTCCGGTCTCCGGCCCGCCCGGCCGAATCCGGCTCGGTCCGCCTGTCTCCGTCCCGACCCGACGAACCCGACTCGATCGGCTCGGCTCGCGACCGGCTCGGGTCAGCGGGTCAGCGAAGGCCGGTGCCGTCCGGCAGCGCCCCGAAGGGGCACGGGGCGGGGTCGGTGTGCGGCTCCGCCCCGCGGGCGCGACCGGCCTCCCCGAGCTCTCAACCACGTTCGGGCAGGGAACACCCCCATCGGACCCGCGGGTGATGCACCGGACTTCCCCCGGAGCGCTCAGGCGCTCTGGCGGAATCGGGTCGTGCGGTGCACCGGGTCCGTGTCGATCTTCGGGATGACGTGCTCGCCGATCAGCCGGATCGTCTGGAGGGTCTCTTCCTTCGGGATCCCGACCGGCAGGCCGAAGCTGAGCTGGTCGGCCCCCGCCTGCTCCCACCTCTTGCACTGGGTGAGCACCTCGTCCGGGTCGCCGCAGACGAGCAGTTCCTCCTCGATGAGCAGTTCGAGGAACTCCTCGGTGTACTCGGGGAGCGTCTCGGGCCAGACGGGGAAGCCCTCGGGGCGCGGGAAGGTGTCGTGGTAGCGGAAGACGAGGGACGGCAGGTAGTGCAGTCCGCCGTTCATCGCGATCCGGATCGCCTCCTCGTGGGTGGGCGCGCAGACGGCGGTGGTCGTCACCATCACGTTGTCGTTGACGAAGTCCCCGACGGGTTCGGCGTCGACGACCGCCGTCTTGTACTGCTCCAGGACCCACTCCATGTCGGAGACCTTCTGCACGCTGAAACCGAGCACCCCGAGGCCCTTCTTCGCGGCCATGGCGTACGAGGGCGGCGACCCGGCGGCGTACCACATCGCGGGGTGCGACTTCCCGTACGGCTTGGGCAGCACCTTGCGCGGCGGGAGCGACCAGTGCTTGCCCTGGAAGCCCTGGTACTCGTCCTGGAGCCACATCTTGGGGAACTCGGCGATGGTCTCCTCCCAGATCTCCTTGGTGTGGTTCATGTCGGTGATGCCGGGGAGGAAACCGAGGATCTCGTGGCTGCCGGCGCCTCGGCCGCTGCCGAACTCGAAGCGGTTGCCGGAGAGGTGGTCGAGCATGGCGACCTTCTCGGCCACCTTGACCGGGTGGTTGACCTGGGCGAGGGGGTTGAAGATCCCGGATCCCAGGTGGATGCGCTCCGTCGCGTGGGCGAGGTAGCCGAGGTAGACGTCGTTGGCGGAGAGGTGCGAGTACTCCTCCAGGAAGTGGTGCTCGGAGGCCCAGGCGTACTTGAAGCCGGACTTGTCCGCCTGGATGACGTACTCGGTCTCCTCCATCAGCGCCTTGTGCTCCGCGAGCGGATCGGTCTCGGCCCGCTTGCCCACGTATCCCTGTACAAAGAGCCCGAATTCCAAGGAGGTTCACCGTCCCCACGAGTTTTCGAGTTTCTGACGTATCGTCAGATTCAGCTGCCGCCGACTGTGGCACCGCCCGGTTGGAGCGTCAATAGCTGACGCCAAGTCAGATGACGGAGACGCCGGCCAGCCATCCGCCGTCGATCACGAACGGCTGCCCGGTGATGTAGGAGGAGTCGTCGGAGGTGAGGAAGAGCGCCAGCCTCGCCACCTCCTCCGGCCGCCCGACCCGGCCGAGCGGCACCAGCCTGCGGTACAGCTCGTCCAGGGCGCGGGAGGTCTCCTCCGGGTCCGCGTCCGGATCCAGCCGGGACGGGTTGGACATCGGCGTGTCCACCGCTCCCGGGCACATGGCGTTCACCCGGATCTGCTGCCGTGCGAGTTCGAGGGCGGCGACCCTGGTCAGCCCGAGAATGGCGTGCTTGGTCGCCGCGTACGTGCCCACCGCCGCCATCCCGGTCATCGCGGTGTACGAGGCGGTGTTCACGATGGTGCCGCCGCCGGCCGCGGCGATCTCGGGCGCCACGGCCCTGATGCCGAGGAAGCAGCCGACCTGGTTGACCTGGACGACGCTCATGAACTCCTCCAGGGGTGTGTCGAGGAGCGCGTTGAAGCGCAGGATCCCCGCGTTGTTGACCAGCCCGTCGATACGCCCGTACGCCTCCTTCGCGGCGGCCACGGCGGCCGTCCAGTCGGCCTCCCGCGACACGTCGAGGTGGACGTACGGCTGGCCCAGCTCCTTGGCCAGCGCCTCACCCTGGTCGTCGAGCACGTCCGCGACCACGACCCGGGCGCCCTCCGCCGTGAACAGCCGTGCCTCCTGCTCGCCCTGTCCGCGCGCCGCCCCGGTGACGATGACGACGCGCCCGTCCAGCTTGCCCATGGCTCTCCTCAGTCCAGGTGGGGGGCGACCTCGGCCCCGAACGCTGCTATCTGGTCCGTGAGTTCGGTGCGGCCGCGGCTGCGGAACCGCACCTGGATCTGGTGCACGCCCATCGCGCCGTACGCGCGCAGCGACGCGGCGACCGCCTCCGGGGCACCGCTGAGCGTCCGCCGCCCGACGTCCCAGCCCGGCTCGCCGACGTACAGCGGCTCGGTGATCGCGCCGACGGTGAGGGGCTCCTCGATGCCCGCCTCGTCCCGCAGCCGCCGCAGCCGGCCGATCTGCCCGGGCAGGCGCTCACGCGGATCGCCCTGCGGCAGCCAGCCGTCGCCCTTGAGCGCGGCCCGGCGCACCGCGGCGGGCGAGGACCCGCCGACCCACACGGGCACACGGGGCTGGGCGGGCCGGGGCCGCTGCCCCAGTCCCGCGAAGTCGTACTCCTTCCCGTGGTGTTCCGGGAACTCCTCCGGTCCCAGCGCCGCCCGCAGGGCGTCGATCGCCTCGTCGAGCACCGCCCCCCGCCGCCCGAAGTCCACCCCGAGCACCTCGAACTCCTCCCGCACGTGCCCGGCCCCCACACCGAGGACGAGCCGTCCGCCGGAGAGGTGGTCGAGGGTCGCGTACTGCTTGGCGGTCACCAGCGGATGCCGCAGCCCGACGATCGCGACATGGCTGAGCAGCCGCACGCGCTCGGTGACGGCGGCGAGGTGGGCGAGGGTGGCGACCGGGTCGTACCAGACCGTGCCCATGGCGGGCGCGAGCCGCCGCGGGACGGCCACGTGGTCGCAGCTCGCGATGTAGTCGAACCCGGCACGCTCGGCGGCCCGGGCGACCGCGACCAGTGCCTCGGCACCCGCGGCCGCCTCCCAGGGCTCGGCGTACATCGTGCTCTGGGACTGGACGGGCAGCTGCATCCCGTACCGCAGAAACCCGCTCACCGGGGACCGCCCCCGGCCGGCCCGGCCCACAGGCCGTCCTCCGTCAGCCCCAGCAGCTCGATGGCGTTGCGCCGGACGATCCGGTCGACGACGTCCGCGTCCAGATGCCCCATCTGCGCCTCCCCGACCTCCCTGGACTTGGGCCAGGTGGAGTCGGAGTGCGGGTAGTCGGTCTCGTACAGCACGTTGCCGGCCCCGATGGCGTCGAGGTTGCGCAGGCCGAAGGCGTCGTCGAAGAAGCAGCCGTAGACGTGCTCGGCGAACAGCTCGGACGGCGGGCGGTGAACCTTGTCGGCGACCCCGCCCCAGGCCCGGTTCTCCTCCCAGACGACGTCGGCGCGCTCCAGGATGTACGGGATCCATCCGATCTGGCCCTCGGCGTACATCACCTTCAGGTCCGGGAAGCGTTCGAACTTACCGCTCATCAGCCAGTCGACCATCGAGAAGCAGCAGTTGGCGAAGGTGATGGTGGAGCCCACGGCCGGAGGGGCGTCCGCGGACGTCGAGGGCATGGTGCTGCTGGAGCCGATGTGCATCGCGATCACGGTGCCGGTCTCGTCGCAGGCGGCGAGGAACGGGTCCCATGCGTCGGTGTGCACGGACGGCAGCCCCAGCCGGGGCGGTATCTCGGAGAACGCGACGGCGCGCACACCGCGTTCGGCGTTGCGTCGCACCTCGGCGGCGGCGAGCTCGGCGTCCCAGAGCGGGATGAGGGTGAGCGGTATCAGCCGGCCGTGCGCCTGGGGCCCGCACCACTCCTCCACCATCCAGTCGTTGTAGGCGCGCACCCCGAGCAGACCCAGCTCGCGGTCCCCGGCCTCGGTGAACGTCTGGCCGCAAAAGCGCGGGAAGGTGGGGAAGCAGAGGGCGGACTGCACGTGGTTGACGTCCATGTCGGCGAGGCGCGAGGGGACGTCGTACGAGCCGGGCCGCATCTGCTCGTAGGTGATGATCTCCAGCCTGATCTCGTCCCTGCTGTACCCGACGGCGGTGTCCAGGCGGGTGAGGGGCCGGTGCAGGTCCTCGTACACCCACCAGTCGCCGAGCGGGCCGTCGTCGCCCGGTCCGCCCATGACGGGAGCGAACCTGCCGCCGAGGAAGGTCATTTCCTTCAGCGGCGCGCGGACGATGCGCGGGCCGACGTCCCGGTACTTCTTCGGGAGCCGGTCCTGCCAGACGTTCGGGGGCTCCACCGTGTGGTCGTCGACGGAGATGATCCGGGGGAAGGCAGCGTTGGTCCGTGAGGTCTCCATGCGGGTCACGGTAGCGCTGATCTGACGACCCGTCAGCTCCCTGTCGGCTACCCGCTCGGCTGCCCGCTCGGCTAGGCGATGCCCTCGGCTTCCACAGGGCCCGCAGGGGGCGGGTAGAGCATGTGTGAACCTTGTGACGCACCGCACGGCGGCCTGTGATCGCCGTCTCGCACAGCTGACGTATCCGCCATGAACAAGGCAAACTGGCCTCTTGGTTGTGAAGGTCTCGGCAGGGTGCCAGGGGGCAGCGATGGACGGTGTACCGCGAGTGCCGGAGCAGCGGGGTCCCGAGGAATCGGCGACGCTGCGCTTCGGCCTGCTCGGACCGGTGCGCGCCTGGCGCGGGGAGGAGTTGCTGGCCACCGGCTCACCGCAGCAACGCGCCCTGCTGTCCGCCCTGCTGCTGCGCGAGGGACGCACGGCGACGGCGTCCGAGCTGATCGACGCGCTGTGGGGCGACGAGCCGCCGCCACGCGCGCTCGCGGCCCTGCGGACCTACGCCTCCCGGCTGCGCAAGGTCCTCTCCCCCGGGGTACTGGTCAGCGAGTCGGGCGGATACGCCCTGCGGCTGGACGACGCCCGCGCCCTGGACTTCGCCGCGGCCCAGGACCTGGCCGCCGAGGCGGAGAAGGCCAAGGACTCCGGGAACCTGCGCCACGCCCGGCGGGCGCTGAACGACGCGCTGGCCCTGTGGAACGGCGAGCCGCTGGCCGGCGTGCCGGGCCCCTACGCGGACACCCAGCGCACGCGCCTGGAGGAATGGCGCCTCCAACTCCTGGAGTCCCGCCTCGACATGGACCTGGAGCAGGGCTGCCACGCGGAGGCGGTCTCGGAACTGACCGCCCTGACGGCGGCGCACCCGCTGCGCGAACGCCTGCGCGAACTGCTGATGCTGGCCCTGTACCGCTCCGGCCGCCAGGCGGAGGCCCTGGCGGTGTACGCGGACACGCGCCGCCTGCTGGCCGACGAACTCGGCGTCGACCCGCGCCAGGGGCTGAAAGAACTCCAGCAGCGCATCCTGCGGGCGGACCCGGGCCTGGCGGAGCCCTCGGCCCCGGCCCCCGAGCCCGCCTCGGCCCCCGTCCGCCCCGCCCAGCTCCCCGCCACCGTCCCCGACTTCACCGGCCGGGCGTCCTTCGTCGCCGAGCTGAGCGAGGCCCTCGCCTCCGCCGAGGGCCGGGTCATGGCGGTCTCGGCGCTGGCCGGCATCGGGGGCGTCGGCAAGACCACCCTCGCCGTCCACGTCGCACACCAGGCCCGCGGCGCCTTCCCCGACGGCCAGCTGTACGTGGACCTGCAGGGCGCGGGCGCCCGGGCCGCCGAGCCGGAGACGGTCCTCGGAGCGTTCCTGCGCGCCCTGGGCACCGCGGACTCGGCGATCCCGGACTCGCTGGAGGAACGCGCCGCCCTCTACCGCTCGGTCCTGGACGGCCGCCGGGTCCTGGTCCTGCTGGACAACGCCAAGGACGCCGCCCAGGTACGCCCGCTGCTGCCGGGCACGGAGGGCTGCGCCGCCCTGATCACCTCCCGGGTGCGGATGGTGGACCTGGCGGGCGCCCACCTGGTGGACCTGGACGTGATGTCCCCGGACGAGGCGCTGGCGCTGTTCACGAAGATCGTGGGCGGGGAACGGGTGGCCTCCGAACGCGAGGCCGCCCTCGACGTGGTGGCGGCGTGCGGCTTCCTGCCGCTGGCGATCCGCATCGCGGCCTCCCGCCTGGCCGCCCGCCGCACCTGGACGGTGTCGGTCCTGGCGGCGAAGCTGGCGGACGAACGCCGCCGCCTGGACGAACTCCAGGCGGGCGACCTGGCCGTGAAGGCCACCTTCGAACTGGGCTACGGCCAACTGGAGCCGGCGCAGGCGCGCGCCTTCCGCCTGCTGGGACTGGCAGACGGGCCCGACATCTCCCTGACCGCGGCCGCGGCGCTCCTCGACCTGCCGGTGGAGGACACGGAGGACCTGCTGGAGTCCTTGGTGGACACCTCCCTCCTGGAGTCCGCGGCCCCCGGCCGCTACCGCTACCACGACCTGGTCCGGCTCTACGCCCGCGCCTGCGCGGAACGCGACGAACACCCGCCGAGCGAGCGGGATGCGGCGATGTCGCGGCTGCTGGACTTCTATCTGGCGACGGCGGTGGGGGTGTACGCGATCGAGCGGCCGGGGGACCGGCTGGTGGACCACCTTGCGGAAACGACGTATCCGGGGATGAAGTTCCCGGGCCGGAAGGTCGCGCTGGACTGGCTCTATACGGAAGCGAACTGTCTGCTGGCCTTCACCCGCCAGTGCGCTGGCACTCCGGAGGCTCTCCGGCGGGCCATCGATCTCCTGTGGGCCGCACTCGACATTTCGGAGTCGGGAGCCAACTCCAAGGAGTACGAGGCCACCGCGCAGGCACTGCTGGAAGCCGCACGGCAGGTCGGTGTGGAGCAGGTCGAGGCCCGTGCGCTGATGACGCTGGCCCATGCACATGTAGACGGGGGCCGGTTCACGATGGCCGACCAGGAAGCGGAGCAGGTGATACGACTTGCCGGTGCGGCCTCCGACCTCTTGCCGGTCTGCTGGGCCCGCAACGCCCGAGGCATCATCGCGCTGTACCAGAACCGCAATGCGGACGGCGAGCAGCACCTCTCTCAGGCGATCCAGCACTTCCGCACCCTCGGGGACCGCCCTGGCGAGGCCAGCGCACTCTGCAACCTCTCCCGCATCCACCTGGCGACCGGGTTGACCCAAAGCGCTGTCACTCTGGCCCAGGAAGGCATCGCGATCTACGACGCTATGGGGAACTCCATGCGCGGCGCGAACGGCCGCTACGCACTGGGCATGGCTCTCACCCAGAGCGGCCAGCTCGACTCCGCGACCGAAAGGCTCCTTGAGGCTCTGGAGGTCTTCCGCGAGAGCCGTCAGCGGCTGTGGGAGGGCATGACCCTCTTCCGCTTGGCGGAAGTCGACATCGCGGCACGGCGCTCCGCTCAGGCCGCGGCCAACGCCGAGATGGCCCTGACCGTGCTGCGGGGTATCGGTGGGGAGTGGCGCCGCGGGAACGTCCTCACGGTCCTCGGCCACGCGCTCACCGGCATCGGGCAAACAGACCGCGCGCAGGTGTGCTGGCGCGAAGCTCTGTGTATATACGAAGAGTTGGGGGCCTCGGAGGCCACCGCGGTGCGTGAGCTACTAAGTCCCCTACAGGCAGCATGAGACCGCTGCCGAGCCGTTCATCATTCGTTTATCGCCCCACGCCATCCTCTACTCAGTCGATCCGTCACGGCGGGGGAGAGGCGGGTCGCCGCAGAGGGCCTTTCGCTGACGAACTAGGGTGAGCGGCCCAGAAGGGCCCGTCCGGCCACCCTCGGGGGAGTGACCGGGCGGGCCCCTGCCGACCTACTGAACGAACACACCAAGCGGAGCAGGACATGAGCGACGAGTCGGTCATCAAGCCGCAAGACATGCACGCCACCGGCACGACGGATGGCGAAGCCGTGGCTGACCTCACCGAGTCCACCGACAGTGAAGTGACCACGCAGGACATGCACGCCACCGACGAACCCATCACGACGAAGGACATGCACGCCACGTCGGACCCCTTCACGCAGACGAACTAAGCCTTCTCGCACGGGGATCGGCCGCGGCGGCGCGGAGGGGAGCCGCCGCGGCCGAGGTGCGTCAAGACCGGATTTCGCGCCATTTCATGGCCCGGACCGCTCGATGGTCTCGAATATTCGACCCCTGGACACCAGCGTCACTTTTGCACGGAACTCGCCGCCATGTGCGCGGAGTTGGGTTGTCCAGCGCCAAGAAGATCCTCGTTACCGTCGCCATCGCCGTCGCCGCGGTGGGCGGAACCTCGGCCTCAGCGTTCGCCAATACGCACATCACGGTTACGCCTGACAACAGCGCGTCCGCGTAACTCTCCGCACGCCGCTCCACTCACTGCACGACGGGGCCCGCGCCGCAGCTCGGGCCCCGTTGCCATGCCCCTCCGTCGATATCGCCCCAGCCACCCCTTCAGCGCCTCCGCGGCACCCCTCGTGGCACTATTCCGCTTCCTCGGCGCTGAACCGGCCCGGCGTGCAGGCGAGGCGCGCCCGCGCACCACTCACCCACCGCATGTCGCTGAACCGGCCCGGCGTGCCTGCGAGGCGCTGATGCGCCGTCCGCCGCCGGGCACCGGCCAGCCCACCCCACCGCCAACACCGGAAGGACCCCCGCTCCTCCCCCGGCCGCCCGCTCGCTTCTCCCCCGCGCTGGAGCGGGCCGGGTCAAGGGTGGCCCGGAGGGCCATCGGCGAAGCCGACGCGGAGTGGAGCGCAGCGGAACGCAGCGCCCTTGACGCGGACCGCGGAAGCACGACACTGACAAAGAAGCGGGCGGCCCAACCGTCACTCAAGGCCACCGGCCCACAACAGCCACACCCCCGGACGGCGCCCTTCTCGGGCGCCTATCAACCTCCCCCGGACACCCCTTCCCGGCAGCCTGCGGCACCTCCCCCGGACACCGATCCCCCGGCTCAACCCCCAGCCGATACCTCGCTCCCACCCCCGCCGGTGCGCCGGCGCAGTTCCCCCTTCAGCACCTTCCCGCTCGCGTTCCGCGGCAGTTCCGGCACGAACTCCACCGTCCTCGGCACCTTGTAGTTCGCCATCTCCCGGCGGGACCAGGCGATCAGGTCGTCCGCCGTCAGGACCGCCCCCGGGCGGCGGACCACGTACGCCTTGCCGACCTCCCCGAGCCGTGCGTCGGATGTCCCGACCACCGCGACGTCGGCCACGTCCGGGTGCAGGCCCAGGAGTTGCTCGATCTCCGCCGGGTACGCGTTGAAGCCGCCGACGATGAACATGTCCTTGATGCGGTCGGTGATGCGGAGGTTCCCGGAGTCGTCCAGGACGCCCACGTCGCCCGTGCGGAGCCAGCCGTCGGTGGTCAGGGTCTGCGCCGTGGCCGCCTCGTCCTCGAAGTAGCCCCGCATGACGTTGAAGCCGCGGACCAGCACCTCCCCCGGGACCCCGGGGGCCTGCGGTGCTCCCTTCGAGTCCACCACCCGTACCTCGGTGCCGGGGATCGCGCGGCCCGATGTCGACGCGATCATCGACGGGTCGTCGCCCCGACGGCACATCGTCACGAAGCCGCCGGCCTCCGACAGGCCGTACGCCGTCAGGACGGTTTCCACGCCGAGTTCTCCGCGCAGCCGTTCCACCAGCCGCAGCGGCACCACGGCCGCGCCCGTCACCACCAGGCGCAGGGTGGACAGGTCATGGGCGTCCCGGGACGGGTGGTCGAGGAGGGACTGGTGCAGGGTCGGCGGGCCGGGAAGGACGGAAATGTGCTCCGAGGCTATGTTCGCCAGCGCCGTGTCCACGTTGAACACCGGCTGCGGAATCATCGTCGCGCCTCGCATCAGGCACGCCAGGACCCCCGCCTTGTAGCCGAACGTGTGGAAGAAGGGGTTCACGATCAGGTAGCGGTCGCCTCGGCGCAGGCCCGCGAGGTCGCTCCAGATCGCGTACGCCCGCAGGGTCTGCGCGTGCGTGATCACCGCGCCCTTGGGGCGGCCCGTCGTACCCGAGGTGAAGATGATGTCGGACGGCAGGGCGCCGGTGAGGGACGCGGCGCGCGCCCGGACCTCCGGCTCGCCGACGCCCTCCCCGCTCGCCAGGAAGCCCTTCCAGGTGCGGAAGTCGGCCGGGGCGTCGTCGGACAGGACCACCACCTGGTCCAGGTGAGGAAGACCCGGGAGGGGGCCGTCCCCGGGGCCCTGCCCGGCCGCGCGCCGCAGCGAGGCGACGTACGACGTTCCGAGGAACGTGCCTGTGACGAAGAGGAGTTTCGCGCGGCTCCGGTTGAGTACGTACGCCGCCTCCGTGCCCTTGAAGCGCGTGTTGAGGGGGACCAGGACGGCGCCCGCCGACACCGCGCCCAGCGCCGAGACGATCCAGTCGAGGGTGTTGGGCGCCCAGACCGCCACCCGGTCGCCGGCCCCGACGCCGTTCGCGATGCAGGCCGCTGCCGCGCGCTCGACGCGGGCGCCCAGTTCGGCGTAGGAGACGCGGGTGCGGCCCTCGACGACGGCCTCGGTGTCGCCGTGGCGACGGGCCGCGCTGCGCACCAGCCCCGGAATGCTGCCCCATTCGACGTCACCGCGCACAGCGACCTCCCGGCACATGGCCATCGACGGCAAGCCGACCATCAGCCGACCACCTTGGCTACCTGACTATCCGTCAGATTAGCTGTAGCCTGACGCCCTGTCAGCCGCCAGGGCTCCAGTGCGGAGGTGTGCGTCATGGCAACGGCAGGGACGGGGACAGGGACAAGGGCAGCAGGGGGGCTCAAGGACGCCACCGCCATCGTCGGGATCGGGCAGACCCCCTTCGCCCGGCGACTCGACGGGTCCGAGAAGGCGTTGGCGTGCCGGGCGATCCTCGCCGCGCTCGACGACGCGGGCATCGCGCCGGGCGAGGTCGACGCGCTCGCCTCGTACACCATGGAGGAGACCGACGAGGTGGAGGTGGCCAAGGCGCTCGGGCTGGGCGACCTCACCTTCTTCAGCAAGGTCGGCTACGGGGGCGGGGGCTCCTGTGCCACCGTCGCGCACCTCGCGGCCGCCGTCGCCGCCGGGCAGGCGACCGTCGGCGTCGCCTGGCGGTCGCGCAAGCGCGGCAGCGGGCCGCGGCCGTGGAGGAACACAGCCGTCCAACTGCCCACCCCCGCCCAGTGGACCCGGCCCTTCGGGCTGCTGCGGCCGGTCGACGAGATCGGGATGCTCGCCCGGCGGTACATGCACGAGTACGGGGCGACCAGGGACCACCTGTTCAACGTCGCCCTCGCCTGCCGCAACCGGGCCAACCAGAACCCCGCCGCGATCATGTACGACCGGCCCCTCACCCGGGACATGTATATGACCTCCCGGTGGATCAGCGAACCGCTCTGCCTTTTCGACAACTGCCTGGAGACGGACGGGGCGCTGGCGTGCGTGGTGGTGTCCGCCGAGCGCGCCCGCGACTGCCGGCACCGCCCCGTCTACGTCCACTCCGCGGCCCAGGGGCTGCCGTCCCAGCACCACGGCATGGTCAACTACTGGAACGACGACCCGCTGACCGGCCCGGCCTGGACGGCCGCCCGGCACCTGTGGAAGCACGCCGACATCACCCCGGACGACGTGGACGTGGCACAGATCTACGACGCGTTCACGCCCCTCATACCGCTCTCCCTGGAGGGGTACGGCTTCTGCGGCCGGGGGGAGGGCGGGGCGTTCACCGAGGGAGGCGCACTGGAGATCGGCGGGCGGCTGCCCGTCAACACCGGGGGCGGCGGGCTGTCCGAGGCGTACGTGCACGGCTTCAACCTCATCACCGAGGGTGTCAAGCAGCTGCGGGGGACCAGTACCGCCCAGGTCCCGGGCGCCGCCACCTGTCTGGTCACCGCCGGCGAGGGGGTCCCCACCTCCGCCCTTCTGCTCAGGAACTGAAGGAGTCGAGCCATGTCCGACACCGCCATGTCCGACCCCCTGCTCGCGCCCGTCCACGACGACGACGGAGCGCCCTTCTGGGAGTACGCCGCCCGGGGCGAGCTGCGCGTCCAGGCGTGCGCAGACTGCGGCGAGCCACGCTTCCCGCCGCGCCCCTGCTGCCCGCACTGCCAGTCGTTCGCGAGCGAGTGGCGGCGCACGAGCGGGAAGGGGAGGATCTGGTCGTACGTCGTGCCGCATCCGCCGCTGCTCGCGGCGTACGCGGCGCAGGCGCCGTACAACGTGATCGTGGTGGAGCTGGCCGAGGCGCCCCGCATCCGGCTCGTCGGGAACCTCGTCAGCGGCCCCGGCGCGCCCCTGAACTCGCTTGCCCCCGACCGTATCCGCATCGGTGCGAAGGTCCAGGTCGTCTTCGACGGGGACGGGATGCCCCGGTGGGTGCTGGAGCGGCCGTGAGCGGAGGGCTGCGGATCGCCGCCGACCAGGACACCGGTGTCGCGGTCGTCACGTTGGACCGGCCGGCGAGGCTGAACGCCGTCGATCTGCCGCTGGCCGGACAACTCGCGGACTGCTGGCATGCGTTGCGGTTCGACGACTCTGTGCGGGCCGTGGTGCTCACCGGCGCGGGGGAGCGCGCCTTCTGCACCGGCATCGACCGCGACGCGGACGTACCGCAGCCGAACTCCCCGTACATGGTGGACGATCCGCTGCTGCGGATCGGCCCGAAGACGAACGACCTGTGGAAGCCGGTGATCGCCGCCGTGCGCGGCATGGCCTGCGGCGGGGCGTTCTACCTGCTCGGCGAGAGCGATTTCGTCGTGGCGGACACGACGGCGGCCTTCTTCGACCCGCACACCACGTACGGCATGGTCAGCGCGTACGAGTCCGTCCACATGGCGCACCGGATGCCGTACGGGGAGGCGGCGCGGATGGCGCTGATGGGCACCGCCGAGCGGGTCTCCGCGCGGCGGGCGTACGAGATCGGCCTGGTGTCCGAACTGACCGGGCCGGGAGGTGCGGTGGAGGCGGCGGTGCGCTGCGCCGCCGTCATCGCCTCCTACCCGCCCGAGGGTGTACAGGGCACCGTGCGGGCCCTGTGGGCGGCGCAGCAGGCGGCCCGGGCGGAGGCCTTCGCGCTGGCGCCGTCGCTCATCGCGCTCGGGAACCTGCCGGCGCAGCGGCAGGCGGAGCTGTTCGCGGGGCGGCGGGCGGGGGGGTTCCGGGTGCGGTAGCCCCGGGCCGCGGCCCCCGTCTCCCGCGCGACCGCCGCCACCGTGTGGCACATCGCGGGTACCGGGCGTAGCGTCATGGCAGGCGGCCGCCGTCCGGAGCCCCTTCCGTGAGGTCCGTACGACGGCCGTCCAGGGCCGTGCCGCTCAGGCGGTCCGCGCCGTCCCCGTGCCCTTCTCCGCGTCCAGGGCGTACACGCAGCGGTCCTTGCTGCATGCGTAGACCACGCCGTCCTTGACCACCGGCGCACCGGTGATCTCGCCGCCGGTCGCCAGCTTCCAGCGCAGGCGGCCGTCGTCGGCCTTCAGCGTGTACAGCAGGTGGTCCATGGAGCCGAAGTGGATGCGGCCCTCCGCCACCGCCGGGGAGCCCACGATGTCGCCGCCCGCCTGGAAGCGCCACTTCGGGGTGCCGGTGACCGCGTCCAGGGTGTAGAGGCCCTTGCCGCTGCCGACGTGGACGTGCCCGGCGGCCACCAGCACCGGCTCGGTGGAGGCCCGGGACTCCGTCGCGATGCGCCAGCGGTCGCGGCCGTCGGTCGCGTCGAGGGCGTACACCGTGCCCAGGTAGTCCGCCAGGTAGATGCCGCCGCCCGTGACCGCGGGACCGGGCGCGAAGGCCGGCGGGCACAGGAAGACCGCCGGCGCCTCGAAGTGCCAGCGCACCAGACCGCTCGACACCTCGATGGCCAGGACCCGGGTGCCGGCCGAGACGTACACGTAGCCGTCGGGTGCGTGCGTCAGGCGCACGGGGACGCCGCCGCACGACGCCGTGTCCCCGATCGGGTACGACCAGCGTTCCTCGCCGGTGCGCGCCTCCAGGGCCCGCAGCCGCGCGTCCCGCCACACGTACACCGTGCCGTCCTGCAGCACCGGTCCGGCCTCCGGCGTCTCGAAGTCGGTCTGCGCGCCGCCGACCTCCCACAGCCGCCGGCCGTTCGACGCCTCCCACGCCTGTACGCCGCCACCGCGCGTCCCGGTGATGACCGTGCCGCGGTCGGCCTTGAGGGAGTACACCCAGCCGTCCGTGGACACCCGCCACAGGTCCGTGCCCTCGCGGGCGTCCAGCGCGAAGAGGGTGGGGCCGTCGGAGGCGTGGACCCGGCCGTCCGCGACCGCCATCGACCAGGCCACGTCCCGGGTCTTGAAGCGGCGGCGGCCCGTGGCCACGTCCAGGGCGTGCACCTCGAAGGATGTGACGTAGACGAGGTCGTCGGCGACCGACGGCGTGCCCCAGACGTCGTTCGACATGCGGAAGCGCCATGGGCGCCAGCCGGCGGCGCTCTCGGGTGCGGTGGCCGGCGGCACGACGGCGGGGGCGGCCCCGGCCATGCCGTTGACGCCGGTGCCGGGCCGGGACCAGGAGGCCACGAGGCCGGCCTCGGGGGGAGGCGCCTTGACCGCGGCGGCCCGCGCGTCGGCGACGCGCGGACCGGGGCCGATCGGCACGGACACCCCCGCGAGCCGCACCGGACCGCCGTCGGGC
>NZ_JBHUDX010000061.1:8782-17578 GCF_042678285.1 Streptomyces caeni | reverse complement strand
ACCACGAGAACCAGTCTCACGGCTTTCCTCCGGGCGCTTCCCTTCGGTGTTTCCGACTCTATCAGATCTCTCTCGACCCGATTTCCTCGGCGCTTTCCAGGTTCCCGCTTCCGCGTTTCCCTTTCCGGCGATCCCGACTTTATCAGAGGTTCTGAGTCGGGATTTCCGCCCCGCAGGGTCGGGTCCCGGACGCTCGTCTGCGCCGGGTTCCCCTGGTGGCGGAGCCGTAAACGTACTGGAGCGGGGTGCCTCGATGCAAATCGAGGTGCCCCGCTCCGAGTTCACCCACGCGACATCGTGACGGAGTGTCAGACCTCCACGACCACGGGCAGGATCATCGGCCTGCGCCGGTACGTGTCCGAGACCCACTTGCCCAGGACCCGGCGCACCAGTTGCTGCATCTGGTGGGGTTCGACGACCCCGTCCTGCGCCGAGCGTTCGAGCGTCTCCGTGATCCTGGGGATCACATCGTTGAAGGCCGAGTCCTCGATGCCCGAGCCACGCGCATGGACATGGGGTCCGCCCGTGATCTTGCCCGTCGACGAGTCCACCACCACGAAGACCGAGATGATGCCCTCGTCCCCGAGGATCTTCCGGTCCTTGAGCGCGGGCTCGCCGACGCCGCCGACGGAGAGGCCGTCGACGTACACGTAGCCCGCCTGGACCTTGCCGGAGATCCTGGCCTTGCCCTCGACGAGGTCGACGGCGATGCCGTCCTCGGCGATGACGATGCGGTCGTGCGGCACACCCGTCAGCGCGCCCAGCTCGGCGTTCGCCCGCAGGTGGCGCCACTCGCCGTGGACCGGCATCAGGTTCTTCGGCCGGCAGATGTTGTAGAAGTACAGCAGTTCGCCCGCGGACGCATGGCCCGAGACGTGCACCTTGGCGTTGCCCTTGTGCACGACGTTCGCACCCCAGCGGGTGAGGCCGTTGATCACGCGGTACACCGCGTTCTCGTTGCCGGGGATGAGCGACGACGCGAGGATCACGGTGTCGCCCTCGACGATGCGGATCTGGTGGTCCCGGTTCGCCATCCTCGACAGTGCCGCCATCGGCTCGCCCTGCGAGCCCGTGCAGACCAGGACGACCTCGCTGTCCGGCAGGTCGTCCAGGGTCTTGACGTCCACCACCAGTCCCGGCGCCACCTTCAGATAGCCCAGGTCCCGTGCGATGCCCATGTTGCGGACCATCGAGCGGCCGACGAAGGCGACCCGGCGGCCGTACTCGTGTGCCGCGTCCAGGATCTGCTGGATGCGGTGGACATGGCTGGCGAAGCTCGCCACGATGATCCGCTTGCGAGCACCCGCGAAGACCTGGCGCAGGACGTTGGAGATGTCGCGTTCGTGCGGGGTGAAGCCCGGGACCTCGGCGTTGGTGGAATCGGCGAGGAGGAGGTCGATGCCTTCTTCGCTCAGTCGTGCGAACGCGTGGAGGTCCGTCAGACGGTTGTCCAGCGGCAGCTGGTCCATCTTGAAGTCGCCCGTGTGGACGACCATGCCGGCCGGGGTGCGGACGGCGACCGCGAGAGCGTCCGGAATGGAGTGGTTGACCGCGACGAACTCGCAGTCGAAGGGACCGATGCGCTCGCGCCGGCCCTCGGCGACCTCGAGCGTGTACGGGCGGATGCGGTGCTCCTGGAGCTTCGCCTCGATCAGGGCGAGGGTCAGCTTGGAGCCGATCAGCGGGATGTCGGGCTTCTCCCTCAGCAGGTACGGGACGCCGCCGATGTGGTCCTCGTGACCGTGCGTGAGGACGATGCCCTCGACGTCGTCCAGGCGGGAGCGGATGGATGAGAAATCGGGCAGGATCAGGTCGATTCCGGGCTGCTCCTCCTCGGGGAAGAGCACTCCACAGTCGACGATCAGCAGGCGGCCCCCGTACTCGAAGACGGTCATGTTCCGGCCGATTTCGCCGAGGCCGCCGAGCGGGGTGACCCGCAGACCGCCTTCGGGGAGCTTCGGCGGCGGGCCGAGTTCAGGATGCGGATGACTCAAAAGACTCTCCTCACCACGCGCGCCACGTACCTGTAGGGCACGTGGCGCGCGTGACGTTCGTGCAAAAGCAGTTGTCGGTGTGGGGTGCAGGCGCGTGTGTCCTGCCTATTCAGTTGTGAAGTCCATGTCAGAGCTGTACCCCGCCGGCGGCAAGATCGATCTTGAGCTGGGCGGTCTCCTCGGCCGTGAGCTCGACCATGGGCAGACGCAGCGGTCCGGCGGGCAGGCCCTGGAGGGCGAGCGCGGCCTTGGTGGTCATGACGCCCTGGGTGCGGAACATGCCGGTGAAGACCGGGAGCAGCTTCTGGTGGATCTCCAGCGCCTTCTGGACGTCACCGCTCACATAGGCGTCGGCCATGGCGCGCAGCTCGGGTGTGACGACGTGGCCGACGACAGAGACGAAGCCGACCGCGCCCACGGAGAGCAGCGGCAGGTTGAGCATGTCGTCACCGGAGTACCAGGCGAGGCCGGAGCGCGCGATGGCCCAGCTGGCGCGGCCGAGGTCGCCCTTGGCGTCCTTGTTGGCGACGATCCGCGGATGCTCGGCGAGACGGACGATGGTCTCCGTGTTGATCGGCACGCCGCTGCGGCCCGGGATGTCGTAGAGCATGACCGGCAGGTCGGTCGCGTCGGCAATGGCCTTGAAGTGCCGGTAGAGACCTTCCTGAGAGGGCTTGTTGTAGTACGGCGTGACGGTCAGCAGGCCGTGCGCTCCGGTCTTCTGCGCCGCGCGCGCCAGCTCGACGCTGTGGTGGGTGTCGTTCGTGCCGACTCCGGCCACAACGTGGGCGCGGTCGCCGACCGCTTCCAGAACGGCTCGTACAAGGTCCGATTTCTCCGCGTCGCTGGTGGTCGGGGACTCGCCGGTGGTGCCGTTGATGATCAGGCCGTCGTTGCCTGCGTCCACCAGATGGGTGGCGAGCCGCTGCGCGCCGTCGAGGTCGAGTGCGCCGTCCGCCGTGAAGGGCGTGACCATGGCGGTGAGGATCCGCCCGAAGGGGATCTGCGGAGTGGAGGTCGGAGCCATGGGTAACACGCTACTCGCTGCCCCGGGCGCGGTCCTCCCTCGGGTTGCGGCGAAAGTCCGGACAAAGATGGAACCCGGCACTGCCTGCTCGGGGGTTCAGGCAGTGCCGGGTCCGTTTGATCAGGCTAGATGAACTTCTCGAAATGCCGCAATACGGACACTTCACTCGGCTGATCCGGACATCTGTCCTCGGCCGGGCGCGGGGGCGTGCTACGGGGCCACGCGCCCGTTGGCGTTGAAGGCGGCGTGCGTGAGCGGCATGAGCCTGGCCCACTCCGCCTCCATCCTCTCGCCCACCATCTCGATCTCTCGCTGCGGGAAGGAGGGCACCCTTGCCAGCTCGTGCTGGGTTCGCAGGCCGAGGAAGTGCATCAGCGAGCGGGCGTTGCAGGTGGCGTACATCGAGGAGAACAGGCCCACCGGGAGGACCGAACGGGCGACCTCGCGGGCGATGCCGGCCGCGAGCATGTCCTGGTAGCGCTCGTACGCCTGGATGTACGACTCCTGCATCGAACGCTGCATGATCTCGTGCTGCGCCTCGGTGCCCGGCACGAACTCGTACTTGCCTGGGCGGCCCTGCTGGACGAGCTTGCGGTCTTCCCCGGGGACGTAGAAGACCGGCTGGAGCTCTCGGTAGCGGCCCGACTCCTCGTTGTAGGAGTTGTGCACGACGACGCCGTTCGCGAGGAAATTGTGCCAGGGGCCTTCGACGGAGAGGTCATACGTCATCTCCTCACCGTCGTCTTCGATCGCGATGATCAGGTCCGGAACGGCCGTCGCGACCTTGCCTCCGCTCTGGGCCAGTGTCTGTTCCCCGGCACTCTTGACCGCGTGGCAGGGCTCGCAGGCAGGGGCGAGGTTCTTCTCATCGAGGGCCTGCGTCAGGTCGCCCGCGACGGGAATCACGTGGTCCAGGGCAAGCTGTTCACGAGGAAAGTCCTGCCCACAGAGATGACAGGTGTCGGTCTCCTTGATCAGTCGCTGTCGCTGCATGGAGGTCCATACGCCGATGCCGCGTCGCAGGCTCGGCGGCATCAGCGTCTGCGACGGGCGCGGGGCGGTGCCTGCCGCCATGACGGCGTCACGCACGGCAAGCTCACCTGCCTTGCGCCAGCCGTCGGGGGTGAACACCGCGTGATCGGCCGTGCAGCGGAGCACCTTCCCGGAAGCCGTAGTGACCTTGATCAGCGACTTCACGCCGGACTCGATCACATCGACGATCCTGGCACGCCGGGCGAGCAGGGTTTCCTCGTCGTAACAGCGCACATGGCTGCGACGTACCGACTCCAGCTTGCGGAGACGAGTGCCGGGGTGCCGCTCGCGGAACTCCGCGACCGCGGACTCGGCCGCCTCGCGGCTGTCGTAGAGGCCGAGGTAGTGATCGGTCTCGCCGCGCCGGACCTGAGCCGTCCACCTACCCGCCCGGGCGTGCCAGGTGACACCTCCGGCGGAGTGCGGGAGCCGGTCCTCGACGCCCAGCTGCCAGAGCTCGTACAGCTCGGCGATAGTGCGCCGCCGAAGACTGCCTGCTTCGCTCTCGAGGGTGATCTCGGTGTCACCCGCCAGGCACCAGCCCACGCGGTGCCGCATGAACTCGCGGAAGACGAAGATCGGGGCGCTGACGAAGAACGTCATCGAGTTGTGCTCGAAGGGGCTGCCGTGCCGGTCCCGCATCAGGTAGTTGATCAGGCCCTTGGAGCGCTCCGGGTCCTTGGTCAACTCGTCCAGGGACTGCTCGCCGGCGGTGGAGACGCGGGCGGCCCACAGGACGTCGGAGTCGGCCGCGCTGTGCTTGACCAGCTCGACGGTGACGTCGCTGCGGAAGCTGGGCTTGAGGTCGTCGGCGGGGGTGTCGGTCACGGCGCAGGGGGTCCTTCCCATCACAAGCTCGGGCGGCGCCCACTCTACGGCCCGGCACCGGCAACGGGGCGATCGGTGCCGGGCCGCGACATTCACCGGCGAACGTCCGCCAAATCGTCGAAAGGGGGCACTCTTTGCGATACTCGTGCGTCTGTGTAGGTGGCGGCCATTTGTTCGCATCGGCCGTTCTTCACGTATACCGGATCCCACGGTCCTCGAAGGAGGAGCACTCCCCATGTCCCGTCGGCGCGAGCCCGTTCCGTTCGCCTTCCTCGCCGAAGCCGACTCGTTCCGCAGCAATGTCGCTCCCCCGCCCCGCCGACGCGCGTCCGCCGGTGAGACGGCCGGGCGGTGGCTGCTGGGGCTCACCGCCGTCGCGGGGATCGTGGGCGCCCTGGTGATCGGCCTGCCCTCCATGTCGCACGAGTCGCCCGCCACGACCAGGCACTCCGTCGTCTCCCACGGCCGCTGAGTCGCTCCGTAGCCGGGCCGACGGCGGCGGCGGCCCTCTCGAACCCCCTTGGCCCCCCGAGGGTGGTGAGCGCGGACACGGCTCGATAGCCTCACCGGGCACAGCCCCATGGACCGAGTGAGGATCAGCCGTGCCCCTGCCCTTCCTGACGGCCGACCGTGCTTCCGACCCGGCGGCGGACGATCTCCCGCTGCCCTACGACGACCGCGACCGCTGGCGGCGCCCCTACCGCCCCGGCCCCTGGCGGGTGGGCGCGGCCGCACTGCTGCTGCTCCTCGCCTCCTACGTGCTCTTCGCGGCCGTCATCATCGCGCTCACGGGCACGCCGTCCGGTGCCGGCACGGTCCTCGGCATCGCTCTCGTCGTCATCGCCGGCGCCCTGCGGCTGCTGCGCATGGGTGTCTGGGTGAGCGCGCGCGGGCTGCGCCGCGCGGGCTTCTTCAGCACGCGTACGGTGCCCTGGAAGCAGGTCGTCACGGTACGGACGGTGCAGCAGCCGGTGCGCTGGCTCGGGCTGCCGCGCACGGTGCAGGGCCAGGCCCTGGTCCTCGTGCGCAGAAGCCGTTCTCCCGAGGACGCACCGCCGCTGCTGACCACGCACGACGCGGACTTCCTGGCCCGTCCGCAAGCCTTCGACCGCGCGGCGGACACGGTCGAGGCATGGGCCGCGGAGTACCGCAGGGTCTGACACGTCCGACGAGAGGGGCCGGGCCGCCGAAGCCACCGGGTGCCTCCTGGATGGAAGCCGATGGCGCCGGAGAGCGGACGGCTCCCTCGTCGTGCACCCGCTGAAGCGCCCCTCCCGTCCGCGGCCTCGTGCTCCCGCGGCGTCCTGCGGACCGGGGGCCCGATGCGCGGTACCCGGTCCGGTACCGCTCAGGCCTCGGCCGTCTTGCCGTCGTGCAGGGCGATCGCCCGCTGCATCGCCTTTCGGGCGCGAGGCGTGTCGCGGGCGTCGTGGTAGGCGATCGCCAGCCGGAACCAGCTTCGCCAGTCGTCCGGGGCCGCCTCCGTCTCCGCCTTGCGCCTGGCGAAGACCTCGTCGGCCGAGTCGCGGTCGATCCGGCCGCCCGGGGTGCGCCGCAGCTCGTCGACGGGCAGGCCGCCCTCGGCGTCCAGCTCGGCGGCGAGCCGGTTGGCCTTGCGCACGAACTGTGTGTTCTTCCAGAGGAACCAGACGCCGATGACCGGCAGGATCAGCACCGCGATGCCGAAGGTGACGGTGACCGGGGTTCCGTTCTGGATCAGGAGCACGCCACGGCTGCCGACCAGACCGAAGTAGACGACCAGGACGGCGGCCGTGACAGCGTAGGAGATCTTCGCGCGCATGCCGACTACTTCAGGTCGAGGAAGTGCTCCAGGCCGAAGGTGAGGCCCGGGGTGGTCACGATGCGGCGGACGCCGAGCAGGATGCCCGGCATGAAGCTGCTGTGGTGCAGTGAGTCGTGGCGGATGGTGAGGGTCTCCCCCTCGCCCCCCAGCAGTACCTCCTGGTGGGCGAGCAGACCGCGCAGGCGGACCGCGTGCACCGGGACGCCGTCGACGTTGGCGCCGCGGGCGCCGTCAAGGGCCGTCACCGTGGCGTCGGGCTGCGGGGCGCTGCCCGCCCGCTCCCGTGCGGCGGCGATGAGCTGGGCGGTGCGCGTGGCGGTGCCGCTGGGGGCGTCCACCTTGTTCGGGTGGTGCAGCTCGACGACCTCCACGGACTCGAAGTACGGGGCCGCCGCCTCCGCGAACTTCATGGTCAGCACGGCGCCGATGGAGAAGTTCGGGGCGATCAGCACGCCCGTCTCCGGGGACTGGTCCAGCAGGCCCTTCAGGTGCGCGAGGCGCTCCTCCGTCCAGCCGGTCGTGCCGACGACGGCGTGGATGCCGTGCCGCACGCAGAAGTCGAGGTTGCCCATCACGGAGGCCGGTGTGGTCAGCTCGACCGCCACCCGGGCGCCGGTCTCGACGAGCGTCTCCAGCCTGTCGCCGCTGCCGAGGGCGGCCACCAGCTCCAGGTCCTCGGCGGCTTCCACCGCCCGTACCGCCTCCGAACCGATCCGGCCCTTGGCGCCGAGGACCGCCACGCGCAGCTTGCTCATGTTGTTGATTCCTTGGTCGTACTTGTCGAGCTTGTCGAGGGCCTACGCGACCGCGTCGTGCAGACGGGCCGCCTGCCTGTCCCTGAGCGGGCCGATGACCGACAGCGAGGGCCGCTGTCCCAGGAGGTCCCGGGCCACGGACCGCACGTCGTCCGGGGTGACCGCGGCTATCCGGGCCAGCATGCCGTCCACGGACATCTGCTCGCCCCAGCACAGCTCGCTCTTGCCGATACGGTTCATCAGCGCGCCCGTGTCCTCCAGCCCCAGGACCGTGGAGCCCCTGAGCTGGCCGATGGCGCGGGCGATCTCGTCGTCGGACAGGCCGTGCTCGGCGACGTGGTCCAGCTCGTCCCGGCAGATCTTCAGCACGTCGTGCACCTGGCTGGGACGGCAGCCCGCGTAGACGCCGAAGAGGCCGCAGTCGGCGAAGCCCGACGTGTACGAGTACACGCTGTAGGCCAGGCCGCGCTTCTCCCGGACCTCCTGGAACAGACGGGACGACATGCCGCCGCCCAGTGCCGTGTTCAGCACGCCGAGGGCCCAGCGGCGCTCGTCGGTACGGGACAGGCCGGGCATCCCGAGGACGACGTGCGCCTGCTCCGTCCTGCGGGCGAGCAGTTCGACGCGGCCCGCGGTGCGGATGGCGCGGCGGCCGGCGCGCGGGGCGACGGGGGTGGCGTCGCCCCGCGTGAGGGCGCCGGCCTTCTCGAAGGCGGCGCGCACCTGCCGTACGACCTTGTGGTGGTCGATGTTGCCGGCGCACGCGACCACGAGGTGGGTCGGGTCGTAGTGCTTCTTGTAGAAGCGGCGGATGCGATCGGCGGTCAGGGCGTTGACCGTGTCGACGGTGCCCAGGACGGGGCGGCCGAGCGGGGTGTCGCCGAGCATCGTGTGCGCAAACAGGTCGTGCACGCAGTCGCCCGGGTCGTCCTCCGTCATCGCGATCTCTTCGAGGATCGCGCCGCGCTCTACGTCGACGTCCTCTTCGAGGATGAGGGAACCGGTCAGCATGTCGCAGACGACGTCGATGGCGAGGGGAAGGTCGGCGTCGAGCACGCGCGCGTAGTAGCACGTGTACTCCTTCGCCGTGAACGCGTTCATCTCGCCGCCGACCGCGTCGAGCGCGGAGGAGATGTCGAGGGCGCTGCGGCGGTGCGTGCCCTTGAAGAGCAGGTGCTCCAGATAGTGCGTCGCGCCGTTCAGGGCCGGGGACTCGTCGCGGGAGCCGACGTGCGCCCAGATGCCGAAGGTGGCCGAACGCACGGACGGCAGGGTCTCGGTGACCACGCGCAGACCACCCGGGAGGGTGGTCTTGCGGACGGTGCCGATGCCGTTCTCGCCCTTGATCAGTGTTTG
>NZ_JBHUDX010000061.1:0-8756 GCF_042678285.1 Streptomyces caeni | reverse complement strand
CGCGACGTCACTTGGCTGCGTCGTCCTTCGCCGCAGCGGCGTCACCGCTGTCGGATTCCTTCTCCTCGCCCTCGATCACGGGGATGAGGGAGAGCTTGCCACGGGAGTCGATCTCGGCGATCTCGACCTGGACCTTCTGGCCCACGCCGAGCACGTCCTCGACGTTCTCCACCCGCTTGCCGCCGGCGAGCTTGCGGATCTGCGAGATGTGCAGCAGACCGTCCTTGCCCGGGAGCAGCGAGACGAATGCGCCGAAGGTGGTCGTCTTGACGACCGTGCCCAGGTAGCGCTCGCCGACCTCCGGCATGGTCGGGTTGGCGATGCCGTTGATCGTGGCGCGGGCGGCCTCGGCGGACGGGCCGTCGGCGGCGCCGATGTAGATCGTGCCGTCGTCCTCGATCGTGATCTCGGCGCCGGTGTCCTCCTGGATCTGGTTGATCATCTTGCCCTTGGGGCCGATGACCTCACCGATCTTGTCGACCGGGATCTTGACGGTGATGATCCGCGGGGCGTGCGGGGACATCTCGTCGGGCCGGTCGATGGCCTCCATCATCACGTCGAGGATGTGGAGCCGGGCGTCGCGGGCCTGCTTGAGGGCCGCGGCCAGGACGGAGGCCGGGATGCCGTCCAGCTTGGTGTCGAGCTGGAGGGCGGTCACGAACTCCTTGGTGCCGGCGACCTTGAAGTCCATGTCGCCGAAGGCGTCCTCGGCGCCGAGGATGTCGGTCAGGGTCACGTAGTGCGTCTCGCCCTCGATCTCCTGGGAGATCAGGCCCATGGCGATGCCGGCGACCGGCGCCTTCAGCGGCACACCGGCGTTCAGCAGGGACATGGTGGAGGCGCAGACCGAGCCCATGGAGGTCGAGCCGTTGGATCCGAGGGCCTCGGAGACCTGGCGGATCGCGTACGGGAAGTCCTCGCGCGATGGCAGGACCGGGAGCAGGGCGCGCTCGGCGAGGGCGCCGTGGCCGATCTCGCGGCGCTTCGGGGAGCCGACGCGGCCGGTCTCGCCGGTGGAGTACGGCGGGAAGTTGTAGTTGTGCATGTAGCGCTTGCGCGTCACCGGGGAGAGGGTGTCGAGCTGCTGCTCCATGCGCAGCATGTTCAGCGTGGTGACGCCCAGGATCTGGGTCTCGCCGCGCTCGAAGAGGGCCGATCCGTGCACCCGCGGAATGGCCTCGACCTCGGCGGCCAGGGTGCGGATGTCGGTGACACCGCGGCCGTCGATGCGCTTCTTCTCCTTGATGACGCGCTCACGGACCAGGGTCTTGGTCAGCGAGCGGTACGCGGCGGAGATCTCCTTCTCGCGGCCCTCGAACTCCGGCAGCAGCTTCTCGGCGGCGAGCTGCTTGACGCGGTCGAGCTCGGCCTCGCGCTCCTGCTTGCCGGCGATGGTGAGTGCCTGGGCCAGCTCGGGGCGGACGGCGGCGGTCAGCGCCTCCAGGACGTCCTCCTCGTAGTCGAGGAAGATCGGGAACTCGGCGGTCGGCTTGGCGGCCTTGGAGGCGAGGTCCGCCTGGGCCTTGCACAGCACCTTGATGAAGGGCTTCGCGGCCTCCAGACCGGCGGCGACGACCTCCTCGGTAGGCGCCTCGGCGCCACCCTGGACGAGCTTGATGGTCTGGTCGGTGGCCTCGGCCTCGACCATCATGATCGCGACGTCGCCGTCCTCCAGGACACGGCCGGCGACGACCATGTCGAAGACGGCGTCCTCCAGCTCGGTGTGCGTCGGGAAGGCGACCCACTGGCCGTTGATCAGCGCGACGCGGACGCCGCCGATCGGGCCGGAGAAGGGCAGGCCGGCGAGCTGGGTGGACGCGGACGCGGCGTTGATCGCCACGACGTCGTACAGGTGGTCGGGGTTGAGCGCCATGATCGTGGCCACGACCTGGATCTCGTTGCGCAGGCCCTTCTTGAAGGAGGGGCGCAGCGGGCGGTCGATGAGCCGGCAGGTGAGGATGGCGTCCTCGGAGGGGCGGCCCTCGCGGCGGAAGAAGGAACCGGGGATCTTCCCGGCCGAGTACATCCGCTCCTCGACGTCGACCGTCAGCGGGAAGAAGTCGAGCTGGTCCTTGGGGTTCTTGGACGCGGTGGTGGCCGACAGGACCATCGTGTCGTCGTCCAGGTACGCGACGGCGGAGCCGGCGGCCTGCTTGGCCAGGCGGCCCGTCTCGAAGCGGATCGTGCGGGTGCCGAATGAGCCGTTGTCGATGACGGCCTCGGCGTAGTGGGTCTCGTTCTCCACTAGCGTTTTCTCCTCGTCTTCGTCCCTGGGCTGCCCGTGTGGCAGGGGGACGGTGGCGGAGAAGCGCTCCGTCTGGTGCGGGCCGGTCTTCGATCGAAGCACCCGGGGCTCGCTTCCCCCCGGGGGCCACTACCGAGGACCGGCGGCGGCGAGGTGCGCTTCTCCTCGTTCGGTGTGCGGGACGGCGCCCGGCAGGTCCGGGCACTGTCACACTGCGTCTGGGTCGTAGGTATTGCGTTGTGCTACCACACTACAAAGCGGCGGTGACAGTCCGCACGTACAGCAAAGGGAGCGGCTCCCTTCGTATGGGAACCGCTCCCTCCACGGCGTCTTACTTGGCGCCCGCCGCACCACGGCGGATGCCGAGGCGGTCGACCAGCGCACGGAAGCGCTGGATGTCCTTCTTGGCCAGGTACTGCAGCAGGCGGCGACGCTGGCCGACCAGGATCAGCAGACCACGGCGGGAGTGGTGGTCGTGCTTGTGGGTCTTGAGGTGCTCGGTCAGGTCGGAGATGCGGCGGGACAGCAGCGCGACCTGGACCTCGGGGGAGCCGGTGTCGCCCTCCTTGGTACCGAATTCGGTGATGATCTGCTTCTTCGTAGCGGCGTCGAGCGACACGCGTACTCCTCGTGGTCTTCGGAGTGCCACCGAGTGCCCCTGGTCGTCTTCTCAGGGGAGCTTCCGTGACTCGGGAGGCGGGATCCGCTGGGCGCGGCCTCCAGATCCCTGGACGCCCCTGGTGCAGGACTGGGGGCGGGTTCCGGAGGTACGTACACAAACGGCCGTCCCACAGCGTACCAGCCTGGGCGGACGCGTTTGTCCGCGGCCCGCCCGCGCACGCCGGCCGAGGGGACGGGTATGACCGGAACACCGCTCGGTCGTCCGCCGTCGATCGCTTGACCGCCCGGACGACGAGGACGACGAGGACGACGAGGACGACCACGACGGCGACCGGGACGGCGACCGGGACGCACGGCCATGTCGTTCCTCCGCCGCCCGTGCTGCCGTGGTGGCAGTGGGAGTGGTACCGGCCGCGCCGTCCCCCGGCCGCGGCCCGCGTACGCCAGGTCGAGAGTCATGGCCGGGAATGCAGTGGCGCCGCATGATGGCATGGGCATGGCTGCCAGAGTCGTGACAGCCGTGTGACACTCTGTTACGGGACCGTCGTCTCCGTCCACCGGCAGACGGCGTCCGGCGACCACCAGTAATGTGGTCGGTCGCTCGGTGGCACATCGCGAAAGGACCACTCCACCATGGCCGATGCGCTGGAGAAGAACGTCAGGGAACGCAAGGAGCGGGAGAAGAACGAGCTCTACGCCCTCGACATCTCGGGGGTCGAGTGGCACAGCGCACCGGGGACCGAGGAGCACGAGGAGCGGGTCGAGATCGCCTATCTGCCGGGCGGCGCCGTGGCCATGAGGTCGTCCCTGGACCCCGACACCGTGCTGCGGTACACGGAGGCGGAGTGGCGGGCCTTCGTGCTGGGTGCGCGGGACGGGGAGTTCGATCTGGAGCCGGCGCCGCACAACGGGGGGCTGGAGACCGACGCCGCGCAGTGACCGTTGGGCGCGGCGACGGCTTGCAAGCCCGGGCGCCTGCACCGGCTAGTGCCCCGGCAGGCAGCGTTTACCCGTCAAGGAGCGGCATCGTAGGGGCACCGCCCGCGCGAGCGGAGCCGGGCGTGGGAGAGCGTGCCCCCGGTGTGCCGGCCGGAAGCCCTCGTACTGGACGTACTTGGGCTTTCGGCCGGTGCGGCGAGTGGGGGTGCCCCCTGCTCGAAGAGCTTGGGGGAGCGTGCCGGGCGCCGTGGGTGCTGTGCGGGACTTTCGAAACACCCCATAGTCCTTCGCAGGCCCCCGCTGCTCGAATCAGGTGCCGGGCTTGACCGCCTCGACGCCGAGCACGAGCCAGATCCAGCGTTTCTGCTCGTCCTCGCCCGGGCCTTCGGCCTTCTTCATCCCGAAGAAGAGCCGCCCGTTCTGCACCACGACATCGGCGAGATTCAGGTCCGTCATCAGTTGCGCGTCGCTCGGCAGGCCGAAGTAGAAGTACGGGGTCTCCTTGCCGCTCCGCGGATCCAGACTGACGACTCCGTACGGCCGTATGCCGTCCGCGCTGGACCGGAAGGCGAGGAGCTGACCGCCGCTCATCCGCAGGGGGTAGAGCAACTGGCTGCGGCCCGACTCGAACTTCTTCGTCGTCTTGCCGGTCGCGAGGTCGAATCCGGTTATCCAGTTCGAGTTGTCCTCGATCACCGCATCAGAATCCTCCCGGCTCGTGAGGAAGACCTGACCGTCGCCGACCACGGTCCCGGGGCAGTCGTCGATCGCGTTGTAGGCCCCGAGATCCGCGCACTTGGCCAGGTAGGTGCCGCCCTTCAGCCGGATCGTGGCGCGGTATCCGCCCTTGTCGTCGAGGGAGATCAGGTCGGTGAACCCGATGTCTCCGGCCGCCGCGGCGAGGACGGGTGGTTCGGCGGACAGCAGGCCGACGTCCTTGATGTTGTCGGAAATCCGGTAGGTCCACAGGACCTTGCCCGTTCGAGGGTCGGGCCTCCACACCCGGTACGACCACGTCTCGGTGTCCTTGGACCAGCAGTCGACCCGTATCAGCAGGGCGCCTCCGCCGGCGTTGCCCGCGTCCTGGCAGCCGTCGGAGCGTATGGACGACCAGAGTTTCTTTCCCGTGTCCATGTCGTACGCCCCGGAACCCTCACCCCAGGACACGGCCACCGTGGATCGCGTGAGGGTCACTCCCATCGGGTCGCCGTCGGCGCCAGTGCTCGTGGTCTTGTACCGCGCCTCCCAGAGCTTCCTGCCGGTGTCGAGGTCGACGAAAGCCACGTGGTCGCACACGGCCCCGCGGGTCGTGGCGGACTTGAACAGAACGGCGGTGCGGTCGTCGACGGTCACATGCCGGGTCGTTCCGCAGATCGGGCCGGGGAACTTGAGCGTCCAGGACTCGTCTCCCGGCTTGGCGTCCTTGCCGATCCCGAAGGCGACGAGCGAGCGGTTGATTCCCTTGACGAGAAGTGTGTCCGTCGCCCACATGCCGGGCATGTCGTACGACTCGCCGGGGCTGAGGTCGTCGACGGAGAACCGGAACGCCATCCGCCCCGCCGTACTCGCGGGCCTCCTCTCGACGGTCTCCCTGACCTCATCCGGGCTCTGGGCCGCGGCCGACGCCTTGTCCCGCGCCGTCGCATCCTCGCCCCGGCCGGACAGCAAGAGCCAGCCGCCCCCGCACACCACGGCGAGCAGGATGGCCGCTCCCGCACCGAACAGCCGTATTCGGCGCTTCTTGCGTCGGCCGTCCACCGACAAGGCGGACTGTGTGTACATGGATGGAGGCGGTCCGAAGCTCACGCAGAAAGTCCCTTCGTCGACGGCTGTCGCCCTTCGGCGGCCATCGAGCCGTGAAATCAGAGGTGTTGACGCTCGGAGTGGGCCAGGTCAGCTCGTCATCGACCGGACGGTCGCATACACATCGAAGACGGCGAGCGCCAGCGGCACCAGCGTGAGCAGCACGAAGCTCTCCGCGATCTCCAGGAAGCGTCCCCAGAAACGCGTCAGGCCGCGGCGCGGGACGATGACGGGAGCGCCCTCGGCGGGGCGCTGCTGGGAGAGCCTGAGGATCTCCGGGCAGTTGTCGGCGACCGGGATGTCGTCGGGCAGCGCCACGTCGATCCGGCTGTCGGGGGCGACGGTCGTGACCCGGCAGAAGCCGAGCCCCGTGCCCGCCCCGGAAGACGCTTCCGTACCGGGCCCTCCTCCGGTGGCCGCCGCGGAGGCCGTCATACTCACCTGCTGCTCCCCCTCAGTGATGGTTCTGCGTCTGCGATGTGAAACTCCTGCACCACCGTCGCGCCGCACGGCCGGTCACTCGGCGAGAAGGGCGCCGTCGTCGTGCCGTCACAGCGGTTCGCGCCGCTCCGGGTCTCACGGGATGCGCCGGTCCTCCGGCCCGACTCGCGTATGCGCACGCGAACATCCGGCACCCTACCGCCCCCTCGTCCCCCGTGGAGTCAGTAGGATCACGCGGTGGCCTGCGTCCGCCTGGCACGGGGTGGCGGACGAACTCTCGGGGCCACCGAGGGAATTGGTCAGCAGTGAGCCACATCGTCGTGAGGCGCCCTCCTCGGGCGCTGCCGTCCGAAGTGCCCACGGGCGAGATCGTCCTGCAGCCTCCGCCCGAGTTGCCGCGGGGCATCAGGAGAGCGTCCTGATGCAACTGCTGCCGACACTCGGCACGGGCGGCTCGGTGGTCTCCTTCTTCACGAGCGGGCAGCCGGTCATGAGGATCACGGGCATGGTGATGATCGCGTCGACGGTGGCCGTGTCCGTCGCGATGGTGGTCCGCTTCCGACGCGGCTCCCAGGGACAGTTGGCGGACATGCGCCACGACTACCCGAGCTATCTGGCGCAGACCCGGCGCGCCGTCCTGGACACCGCGAGGACGCAGCGCGACGCCCAGTACCACCTCCACCCCTCCCCCGCCAGCTGTGGGCCCTGGTCGCCGAGGACAGCCGCGTATGGCAACGGCGCACGGGCGACGAGGACTTCGCCAGGTCCGTGTCGGCCTCGGCGCGCAGGCACTCGCCACCCCGCTCATCGCGCCCGAGACCGGCCCGGTCGCGCAGTGGGACCTCCTCGGCGGGGTGCGGCCCCGGCCGATGCCCGCGGGGCGGGGGGTCTTCGTCTCGCGGCTGATGCGGCAGGCGCGACTCGTCGGGGTGCAGCGGGTCCCGCCGGACGAGGCGGCGGAGGTGGGGCGCAACTTGGGCCTGCCCGGGGCCGATGTCGAAGCCCTGCCGACCCTGCAGGACGGCGTCACCCTGTGGTGTGGCGCTCGCGACCGGCAGTATGTGGTGACGCGGCCGACTGATGCCGAGACCGGATTGTTGGGTACGCCACGGAGGATGGACTGAGCGGGAGCGGCAGCGGATCGACGGGCCCTGACCGCCGCCGTTCCTGCGGTGGTTGCGACCGGTTCGCTCCCGCCTTTCGCCCGGTTTGTTCACCGGTGGCGCCCGGTCGGTGAACGGCAGGTTTCCGAACGCCCGTCAGATGCGGGCGGGTTGCGGCCCGCAGGGCTGGTGCGGAGGGACGGACAGACCTGCCGTGGGGGCGCTCGTGGTGATTAGGCTGGGAGTGGGCGCCCCACCGGAACCTGCGGCGGGCCGTCCGCGCCCCAGGGGGACTGCCGGGCGAAATCGGACGGCGTCGGACGACTTCGTACAACGAGAGCGGTCGCCCCAGCACGGCATGAGGGTGCTCGACCACACCAGGAGGAACTGTGAACAGCGATCGGAACGGGATGCGCGGGGGCTGGGCCTCACCCGACGATGACCAGTCCGACGCCGAGTCCGCCACCGACATGACGGGCGAGTTCACCATCGACTACGCGCCACCCGCCTGGTACACGCAGAATGCGTCCGGGGGTGCGGCGGACACGGCGGCCTCCGCGGAGGCTCCGGCCGGACCTGTTCCGCCCGCGCCACCGGCGCCCGTTCCACCGGCGCCCGTGCCGTCAGCGCCCGTGCCGTCGGCGCCCGTTGCCCCCGCACCGCCGGCTCCCTCCGCAGACGCTGGCGTGGCCCCGCCCCCGCCCGCCGTTCCACCGGCGGCCGCGCCTCCGGTGCCGGGCGAACCGGTCGGCGGGGTGCCCGACGCCGCGTCCGACGACGGCTTTCCCGTGTGGACGCCGCCGGCCGACGCGCCCGAGACCGAGCCTTCGGGCGGAGGCGTGGAGGCTGGCGCCACGATGCGGTTCTCCCCGGTCGCGCTCAAGCGGGAGTTCGAGCATCTCGCCGCGGCGGGCAAGGCCGCAGGAGACGTCGGGGCCGCCGCGGCCGGCGCCTCGACCCAGGAGCCGGAGTCAGGGGAGGCCGGCGACTTCGAGTTGACCCCGCCTCCGGCGGGCGCCGCCGCTTCGGCGTCGGACGAGCCCCAGGGGCCCGGCACCCCGGCGGCCGAGGACGGCACCGGTGCCGCAAGCGGCGCGGGTTCCGCCGCGCGGGACGCGGGCACGGTGGCCGACGCCCCGGGTAGTGCCGCGGGAGACAACGGCCCGGCGGCAGAGGCGGCGCAAGGAGGCGAGGGTGAGGCCGGGCCCTCCGGTGATTCCGTACCCTCGGAGGCCGCCGGGGCGGGGATCACGCCCCCGGCCCCCGCCGCCGGGGCCTCGGAGGACTCCGAGGGCACCGGTGAGTCCGGTTCCCCCTCCTCGGACGCCGCGCCCACCGCGCCGCAGACGGACGCGCCCGCCGTACCACAGGCCGACGCGGCCGCCGAGTCCCCCGCCGTGCCCACCGCTTCGGACACCCCCGGGAGCGCGCAGCCGTCGCAGGGCTGGACGCCGCCGCCGGTGCCGCAGAGCACGGTTCCGCCGCTGCCGCCCGCCTACCAGCCGGCCGCGCCCGGCCCGGCGGCGCAGTGGCCCGCCGAGCCACAGCCCGCCGACGCGGTGCCGCCCGCCCCACAGCCCGCCGACGCGGTGCCGCCCGCCCCA
>NZ_JBHUDX010000060.1:2643-16864 GCF_042678285.1 Streptomyces caeni | reverse complement strand
TGTTTCCGTCTACTTGAACAACCCGGGCAGATCATAAATTCGCCAGCGGAGTCCGTGCATCTGGGAAATGCCGAGGCGTTCGGCGATGCTGTTCTGGGTCATGTCGTCGAAGAACCGCATGTACAGGATCGCGCGCTCACGCTCGGGCAGGGCCCGCAGCCTGGGCTTGACGGCCTCGCGGTCCACGACCGTGTCGAGCGCGGGGTCGGGGTGGCCGAGGGCGTCGGCGAGCGAGTAGCCGTCCTCGCTGCCCGGCAGCTCGGCGTCCAGTGAGAGCGCGGTGAAGCTCTCCAGGGCCTCGAGGCCCACCAGGACCTCCTCCTCGTTCATCCGCGCGTGCTCGGCGATCTCGGCGACGGTGGGCCTGCGGCCCGAGACCGTCTGCGAGAGGTCCTGGCAGGCGAACCGCACCCGGTTGCGCAGGTCCTGGACGCGGCGCGGCACGTGCAGGGTCCACATGTGGTCGCGGAAGTGGCGCTTGATCTCCCCGGTGACGGTGGGGACGGCGTAGCTCTCGAAGGCGTGGCCGCGCCCGGGGTCGTACCGGTCGACGGCCTTGACCAGGCCGAGCGCCGCCACCTGCCGCAGGTCCTCGTGGCTCTCGCCGCGACTGCGGAAGCGCCCTGCGAGCCGTTCGGCCATGGGCAGCCACGCCTCGACGATCTCGTCGCGGAGTGTGTCGCGCTCCCTGCCCGGGGGGAGCTCGCCGAGCCGGCGGAAGGCGTCGGCCGTGTCGGGGGCGTCGTCGTGGGGGTGGTGCTTCGCGCTCACTCGGTTTCGCATGGTGCGTCGCAACTCCCTAGCTGCTGCCTTGGGGGACGGTCACCGTGGGAGGGGGCACCCGGACGGACGCACACCCGTGGCAGGGATCCACCGCTCCCACGGACGTGCCTCCTGTCCGAAGCACTGGAAAACCGCCTGCCCCCCGGCATGCGCCGCAAACACCGGACGCCCGGCGACCGGTCCGGCCACGCGACCGGGCCGGCCACGCAACCGGGCCGGCATGGGCCGGCCGTGCCATCGTGGGCGTCACGGCAGGTTTTCCCCGCACGGCCCGGGTGACTCGACAGGGGCGATCCCCACGCCCCTCTTCCCACGGGAGGTCCCCGATGAGCACCAAGGTCGCCGACCATGTCCTGGAGCGCCTGCGCGAGTGGGGCGTGGAGCACGTCTTCGGCTATCCCGGCGACGGCATCAACGGCCTGCTCGCCGCCTGGGGACGCGCCGAGGACCGGCCGGGCTTCCTCCAGGCGCGGCACGAGGAGATGGCGGCCTTCGAGGCGGTCGGTTACGCCAAGTTCAGCGGCTGTCTCGGAGTGTGCGCGGCCACGTCGGGACCCGGTGCGATCCATCTGCTCAACGGCCTGTACGACGCCAAGCTCGACCACGTCCCCGTCCTCGCGCTCGTCGGCCAGACGCACCGCACGGCGATGGGCGGCTCCTATCAGCAGGAGGTGGATCTGCACACCCTGTTCAAGGACGTGGCCTCGGACTTCGTGGAGACGGTGAACGTCCCCGAACAGCTGCCCAACGTCCTGGACCGCGCGATCCGCACCGCGTACGCGCGCCGCGCGCCCACCGCGGTGATCATCCCTGGGGACGTGCAGGAGCTGGACTACTCACCGCCGACGCACGCCTTCAAGATGGTGCCCTCCAGCCTGGACCGCAGCGCGTGGACGGCCCTGCCCACGCCGCGATCGCTGGAGCGGGCCGCCGAGGTCCTCAACTCGGGCGCCAAGGCGGCGATCCTGATCGGCCAGGGTGCGGCCGGGGCGCAGCCGGAAGTGGAGCGGATCGCCGAGGTGCTGGGCGCCGGCGTGGCGAAGGCGCTGCTCGGCAAGGACGTGCTGAGCGACGAACTGCCGTATGTGACCGGCTCGATCGGCCTGCTGGGCACGCGCCCCTCCTACGAGCTGATGCGCGACTGCGACACGCTGCTCACGATCGGTTCCTCGTTCCCGTACACCCAGTTCCTGCCGGACTTCGGCAAGGCGCGGGCCGTGCAGATCGACATCGACCCGCACATGGTCGGGATGCGCTATCCGTACGAGGTGAATCTCGTCGGTGACGCGAAGGCCACCCTTCAGCGCCTGATCCCGCTGCTGGACAGGGACCGCGGGCGCGAGTGGCACGAGACCGTGTGCGCGAACGTGGCGCGCTGGCGCGACGTGATCCGCAAGCGGGCGGAACTGTCCGCGGACCCGATCAACCCGGAGTACGTGGCCCGGGCGCTGGACCCGCTGCTGCCGGGCAACGCGATCGTGACGTCGGACTCGGGCTCGGTGGCGAACTGGTACGCACGGCACCTGACGATGCGGCCGGGGATGCGGGCCTCGCTGTCGGGGACCCTGGCGACGATGGGCTGCGGGGTGCCGTACGCGATCGGCGCGAAGTTCGCCCACCCGGACCGTCCGGCCATCGCGCTGGTCGGTGACGGGGCGATGCAGATGAACGGGCTCGCGGAGCTGATCACTGCGGCGAAGTACCAGGACCGCTGGGAGGACCCGCGGCTGGTGGTGGGTGTGTGGAACAACCATGACCTCAACCAGGTCACCTGGGAGATGCGGGCCATGGAGGGCGCTCCCTCCTTCCTGCCTTCCCAGGAGATCCCCGACGTGCAGTACGCGTCGTTCGCCCGCTCCCTCGGGCTGACCGGCATCCGGGTGGAGAAGCCGGAGGACGTGGAGGCGGGCTGGCACGCGGCCCTCGACGCCGACGGCCCGGCGGTCGTCGAGTTCCTCACGGACCCGGCGGTGCCGCCGATCCCGCCGCACGCCACCTGGCAGCAGATGGAGTCCACGGCGGCCTCGATCCTGAAAGGCGACGCGGACCGCGGGTCCATGGTCCGCCAAGGCTTCAAGGCGAAGGTGCAGGAGTTCCTGCCCGGGCGCTCCCGCGGCTAGGGCCCGGCCATCCGCCGGGTCTCCCGTGTCGATCCCCGTCCACCGGGTACGCGGGGGACCCCGAAGATCTGGAGGGAGTCATGCAACGAGGCAGCGACCGGCTGAACGTCCACCGCGACGACGAGATGAAGCACGAACTGCAAGGGCTGCTGCGGTCCGGTCACCCGACCCGGACCGAGGAGTGGTACGACCCGGAGCCGACCGCCGACGACGACCCCGCCGCCTGGGCCGGTCCAGTGGTTCCGCCCGATGCGCGGTCCGTGGCCGATGTGCGCTACGAACTGGCGCGGGTCCTGGGCCGTACCGCGTTTCCGGCGGGGCCGTCCGAGCTGATCGACGCACTGCGCAGCAGGTACGCACCGGACGCGCTCGTCGAGCCGCTGAGGCGGCTGTCGCGCTCCGCGCGCTTCGCCAACGCCCAGGAGCTCGCCGAGGCCGTCGTACGGACGCAGGGCGGCCCGCCGAACGATTAGCCGCCGTCCGCGGCCGTGACGGCGGGAAGGGATCAGGCCATGGGTGATTTCGCCAGGGAGGCCATGGCACCGGGCGTCGTGGCGGTCCCTCCGGACGTCTCACTCGCCGAGGCGGCGCAGCCGAGGCGTGCGCAGGATGTCGGGGACGTCCTCGGCGGCGATGGCGGGAGGGTCCTCGGTGTGATCACCGACCGTGACGTCACGCTGCGGGCCGTCGCGGACGGCGCCGCGCCGCTGACCGTGAGCGCCCAGGCGGTGTGCACCCGCGCCCCGGTGGTCGTCGGCCCCGACGCCCCCGTGGCAACGGCGGTCTCGCTGATGCGCGGGCACGCCGTGCGCCGGCTGCCGGTCGTGGAACGGGGACGGCCGGCCGGCGTGGTGGGTCTGGGCCACCTGGCGGTCGCAAAGGACCCCACGTCGGTGCCCGCCGGCATCAGCCGGGCGGCACCGGGCGGCACCACCGGGGGCACACGGGTGTGAGGGGCCGTACGGGTGACGGGCCGGGGAACACACAGCCGCAGAAAGGACAGTGAGCATCATGCGTATCGCCTTCCTGACCGCGCCTGAGGGCGTGGAGCAGGTCGAACTCACCGAACCCTGGCAGGCGGTGGCCGACGCCGGCCACGAGCCGGTCCTGGTGTCGACGAAGCCGGGTCATGTGCAGGCGTTCCACCACCTGGACAAGGCGGACACCTTCCCGGTGGACGAGGTCGTCGGCCAGGCGCGTGCCGAGTCGTTCGACGGGCTCGTCCTGCCGGGGGGCGTGGCCAACCCGGACTTCCTGCGGCTGGACCGGCGGGCCGTGGAGTTCGTCCGGGCGTTCTTCTCCCACGGCCGCCCGGTCGCCGCGATCTGCCACGCGCCGTGGACGCTGATCGAGGCGGATGTCGTACGCGGGAGGACCCTGACGTCGTGGCCGAGCCTGCGCACGGACATCCGCAACGCGGGCGGCACCTGGATGGACGAACAGGTACGCATCGACGTGGGGCCCAACAAGCTGATCACCAGCCGCAAGCCGGGCGATCTGAAGGCGTTCACCGAGGCGATCCTGACGGAGTTCGCCCGGCAGAACGCGTAGGAAGCGTAGGCCGAGCGGCGAGGCGGCTGCGCCTCCCGCCGCCGCCTCGGACGCACCCGCCGGCCCGCCACGGCGCCCTGGGACGCCGTGGCGGGCCGGCGGGTGCGTGCGCTCAGCGGGCGGGTTCCGCACTGGCGCCCGGCTCGGGCATCGCCGGGCCCCGCTCCCGGGCCCCGTCACGCGTCCGGCCCGCCACGATCAGGCGGCGCGGATGGCGGCGCAGATACTCGCCCTCCAGCTGGGCCATGCGGTCGTTGTGCGCACGCAGCGCGTCGTTCGAGCCGTACAGCAGCGTGTCGTGACGCGTGCGGTGGATCGTCTCCAGCTCCTTCATGAGCTGCTGGTCGGTCAGGCGGCCCGGGTCGACTCCGGTCATGGTGGCACCCCGCTCGTCGTGATTGCTCGCTGCGGTCCGGGTACCCGCCCCGGAAAGCAATACCCGAGCGGCATCCGGGAGGGAGCCATGGATCTCGCCTTTCTCCATCCACTGTACGAACATCCCGGCGCCTGGGCCTCCGTATACGTCGGCGCCTCCCGGCACACCGAGTCCACGGCCCACTAGCGTGCGCTGACCGCCCAGGCCCTGGCCCGGGGGTCGGCCGAGCGCGGCGCGGACGAGGCGATGTGGGAGGCCGTGCGCGCCGCGGTGCAGGAGCCGGCGCAGTGGCCAAAGCCGCCCGGCAGGGCGCTGTTCGCCCGTGCGGGCGAGGTCGTCCTGGACGCCCCGCTGACCGCGGCGCCGCCGGACGGCCCGGCCCGCTGGGCGCCGCTGCCGCACACCGCGCCGCTGCCGGATCTGGCGGGTGAGGACCTCGTGTGCGTGGTGGCGTACATCGGCCGCAAGGGCGCCGAGTTCGAGTCGCGCGGGGCGTGGGGCGGCCGGGACGCCGGGTCGGTGACCGCGAGGCAGTGGCCTGTGCACCGTACGGGCGGCGCGGACCGGTCGGTGCGGCACTTCCGGTTGCGGGTGGAGAACACCAGGGAGCACAACGCGGCGGAGATCGCGGACGTGCTCGTCGTGTGCCAGGAGGAGACCTCCGCCGACCTGCTGATCCTGGTCGCCGGGGATCGCGAGCGGCGCGCCGTGCACGAGCGGCTGCCGCACCGGCTGCGCGACCACGTGGCCGACCACGTGGCCGAGGCGCTGCACGGCCTGGGCGGCCGGCTGCTGGACGAGGACGTGGCACGGATCCGCGCCGGGCACGCGCACCGCCGGGCCGCGGAGGACCTGGAGCGCTTCCTGGCCGCGCGGGCGCCGGACGGACAGGGGCGCACGGGCGCCGTCGAGGGCGTGCCCGCGGTCGTCGAGGCGGCACTCGAACACCGGATCGACGAACTCCTGGTCCTCCCGCAGGGCCCGGACACGGACCGTGAGGTGTGGATCGGAACGGAGGCGGACCGGGTCGCGGCGCGGCGCACGGACCTGGAGTCGCCGGGCGAGCGGCACGCCCGGCCTCCGCGGACGACGCGCTGCTGCGCTCGGCGGTGGCGACGGGGGCGGCGGCCGTCTCGGTGACGGACGCCGCGGCGGACGAGGTGCCGGCGGGCGGGGTGGGGGCGTTGCTGCGCCGGGCATAGCGCGGGAACCCCTGGCCAGTGCCCCGGCAGGCGACGTTTGCCCCGTCGAGACGCCCGGCACGCTCCCCCAAGCTCTTCGAGCAGGGGGCACCCCCACTCGCCGCACCGGCCGAAACCCCGAGTACGTCCAGTACGAGGGCTTTCGTCCGGCACGCCGAGAGCACGCACCGGACACCGCGGGCACCGCACAGGACCTTCGAAACACCCCCTAGCGCGCCCGCTCCACCCTCCCCTCGTCCCACACCGGCCCCGTCGTCTCCCGTACGCGGCCGTCGGCGCCGAAGACGAGCCAGCGGTCGAACGCGCGGGCGAACCACCGGTCGTGGGTGACGCACAGGACCGTGCCCTGGTACGTCTCCAGTCCCTCCTGCAGGGCCTCCGCCGACTCCAGGTCCAGGTTGTCCGTCGGCTCGTCGAGCAACAGCGCGGTCGACCCCTGCAGTTCGAGGAGCAGGATCTGGAACCGGGCCTGCTGGCCGCCGGAGAGCCGTTCGAAGGGCTGCTCGGCCTGGCCCGTGAGTTCGTAGCGCCGCAGCCGGGACATGGCGGCACCGCGGTCCTGGGAGTGCTCCTTCCACAGGATGTCGAGCAGGGTGCGCCCCTCCAGCTCCGGATGGGCGTGGGTCTGGGCGAAGTGGCCCGGCACGACCCGCGCGCCGAGCTTCCACTCCCCCGTGTGGGCGATGCCCTCACCGGCGAGCAGGCGCAGGAAGTGAGACTTGCCGGATCCGTTGGAGCCGAGGACGGCGACGCGTTCGCCGTAGAAGACCTCCAGGTCGAAGGGGGCCATGAGGCCGGTGAGTTCGAGTCCCTTGCAGGTGATGGCCCGTACGCCGGTGCGGCCGCCCTTGAGCCGCATGGTGATGTCCTGCTCACGCGGCGGCTCGGGCGGCGGCCCGGCCTCCTCGAACTTCCGCAGCCGGGTCTGCGCGGCGCGGTAGCGAGAGGCCATGTCGGCGTTGTTCTCGGCTGCCTGACGCAGGGTCAGCACCAGCTTGCGCAGCTGGGCGTGTCTCTCGTCCCAGCGGCGGCGCAGTTCCTCGAAGCGCGCGAACCGTTCACGGCGGGCCTCGTGGTAGGTGGCGAAACTTCCGCCGTGCACCCAGACGTCGGCGCCGGCCGGTCCCGGTTCGACACTGACGATCCTCTGCGCGGCGCGGGCGAGCAGCTCCCGGTCGTGGGAGACGAAGAGCACGGTCTTGCGCGTCTCCCGCAGCCGCTCCTCCAGCCATCGTTTCCCGGGGACGTCGAGGTAGTTGTCGGGCTCGTCGAGGAGCAGGACCTCGTCGGTGCCGCGCAGCAGCGCCTCCAGGACGAGCCGCTTCTGCTCGCCGCCGGACAGGGTGCGGACCTGGCGCCACTGGGCCTTCTCGTACGGGACGCCGAGTGCGGCCGTGGTGCAGATGTCCCACAGGGTCTCGGCCTCGTAGCCGCGCGCCTCGGCCCAGTCGGCGAGGGCCTGGGCGTAGCGCAGCTGGGCGGCCTCGTCATCGACGGTCATGACGGCGTGCTCGGCGGCGTCGACGGCCCGCGCGGCCTGGCGGATGCGGGGCGGCGCGACGGAGACGAGGAGGTCGCGTACGGTCGTCTCGTCCCGTACGGACCCCACGAACTGCCGCATCACGCCGAGCCCGCCACTGGTGGTGACGGTGCCGCCGTGCGGCTTGAGCTCGCCGGAGATGATCCGCAGCAGGGTGGTCTTCCCCGCGCCGTTGGGGCCGACGAGCACGACGACGGCGCCCTCCGCGACCCGGAAGGACACGTCACCGAGCAACGTCCTGCCGTCCGGGAGGTGGTACTCGAGGTGCGCGGCTTCGAGGTGTCCCATGGGGCGCATTGTGGGCGGGCGCGCGGGAGCCGGGCAAACGGTTATCGCTCCCGCCGCGGCGGGGCCCGCACGGCTCCCGGCCCGGCGGGGCCCGCACGGTTCGCCCGAGGCGGGGTACCCGCAGCCCATGACCCCAGACGTGGACCTCACCCTCCGCCCGCCCGGCCGGCACCCGCTCCGGGACCGGCTGGTCGTGTCCGACTGCAGTCTGTTCGAGGCCATCGCGGTCCGTCACTGGCCCGGCGCGGGCCCGCTCCTGCCCCGTCTGAGCCGTGCCGCCAACCACGGCGTCCTGTGGTTCGCCACCGCGGCGGTCCTCACCGCAACCCGGTCCCCTCGTGCCCGCCGGGCCGCCGCCCGGGGGGTCGCCTCCCTCGCGCTCGCCTCCGCCACCATCAACACCCTCGGCAAGCGCACGGTGCGCCGCCCCCGGCCGGTCCTGGACCCGGTCCCGGTGGTCCGCCGGCTCAAGCGCCAGCCGATCACCACGTCGTTCCCGTCGGGTCACGCCGCCTCGGCCGCCGCCTTCGTCACGGGCGTCGCCCTGGAGGCGCGGGGCTGGGGCGCGGCGGTCGCCCCCCTCGCCGCCGCCGTCGGCGTATCCCGCGTCTACACGGGCGTCCACTTCCCGAGTGACGTGCTGGCGGGCGCGGCCCTGGGCGCGGGCGCCGCCTTCGCCGTGCGCGGTCTCGTCCCGCCCCGAGGCCAGCCGCCGCCGGCCCTCCCCCGTGCGGACGCACCCGCGCTGCCCGACGGAACGGGACTCGTGGTCGTCGTCAACAAGGGCGCGGCGACCGCGGACCGCATGGGCGCGCTGCTGGACGCCCTGCCCGGTGCCGAGACCGTCGAGTGCGAACCGTCCGAAGTGCCCGGCGAGTTGGAGAAGGCGGCGACCCGGGCCCGGGTGCTCGGGGTGTGCGGCGGCGACGGCACGGTGAACGCGGCCGCGGACGTCGCCCTGCGCCACGGCCTCCCGCTCGCCGTCCTGCCGGGCGGCACCCTCAACCACTTCGCGCTCGACCTCGGCATCGAGGACATCCGCGAGCCGGTCGGTGCCCTCCGGCGGGGCGAGGCGGTCCGCGTGGACGTGGGCCGTTTCTCCGCGGGCGCGACCCGCGGCTGCTTCCTCAACACCTGCAGCCTGGGGGTGTATGCGGAGCTGGTGCGCGAGCGGGAGCGCTGGGCGCACCGGATCGGCGGCTGGCCGGCCGGTGTGCTGGCCGCCCTGCGGGTGCTGCGGGCCGACCGCCATCCGCTGCGCGTCGAAGTGGGCGGCAGCACCCGCCCGCTGTGGCTGCTGTTCGCCGGCAGCGGCCTGTACCACCGCATGGGGCTGGCACCCGCCCGCCGCTACGACCTGGCCGACGGACAGCTCGACGTGCGGGTCGTGCACGGCGGCCGCCGTCCCGCCGGCCGGCTGCTCGCCGCCGCTCTGGCGGGCCCGTTGTCCCGCTCCCCGTCGCACGCGGCGGTCCGTGTGCGGCGCCTGAGCCTCGACGGTGTGGCCCCGGGCACACTCCTCGCGTACGACGGCGAAGTCACCCGCGTCGAGGGGGAGGTGACGTTCGAGAAGCTGCCGCAGGCACTGACCGTCTACCGCTCGCTCCCCACCGGGTGATCTCGGGAGCACCCCTGCCCATCGTCCGCATCACAAGACGCGGGTCTCATTATTCGGCATGAGCGCCTACGGTGGTGCGCAGCGCCCCCGGCGACGCCGGGGGGCCGTACGAGGAGAAGAGGAAGGTCATGCCGAAGGAGACGGCCGTCTACACGCACGGCCACCACGAGTCCGTGCTGCGCTCGCACACCTGGCGCACCGCCGCCAACTCGGCGGCGTACCTCCTCGGCTCGATCAGGCCGCACATGAAGATCCTGGACATCGGCTGCGGCCCGGGCACCATCACCGCGGACCTGGCGGCGCTGGTCCCCGACGGCCATGTGACCGGTGTGGACCGCGCGCCGGAGATCCTGGAGCAGGCCCGGGCCACGGCCGCGGACCGCGGGCTCACCAACGTCGGCTTCGCGGTCGCGGACGTGCACGCGCTCCAGTACCCGGACGACACGTTCTGCGTGGTCCACGCCCATCAGGTGCTCCAGCACGTGGGTGACCCGGTGCAGGCACTGCGCGAGATGCGCCGGGTCACCAGGCCCGGGGGGTTCATCGCCGCCCGTGACGGGGACTACGGCGCGATGACCTGGTACCCGGCGTCCGGGGGCCTGGACGGCTGGCTGGACCTGTACCGCCGGGTCGCCCGCGCCAACGGCGGCGAGCCGGACGCCGGGCGGCGCCTGAGGTCGTGGGCGCTGCGGGCGGGCCTGCGGGACATCACGGCCACCTCCAGCACCTGGACCTTCGCCACCGCCGAGGAGCGGGCCTGGTGGAGCGGGCTGTGGGCGGACCGCACGCTCGCCTCCGCGTACGCGGACCGCGCCACCGAGGGCGGCCATGCGACCACCGACGGGCTGCGGGCCGTATCGGATGCCTGGCGGGAGTGGGGGCGGCAGGAGGACGGCTGGTTCTCCGTACTGCACGGAGAAATCCTCTGCCGAAAGAACGTCTGATTCCTGCTTTTCGGGAAACCCGGAAGACAGGAGGTTGACACTATGGTTCCGATCCTGCTGGTTCTTCTGCTGGCCGTGATTCTCTTCGGCTTCGGTTTCGCGGTGAAGGTGCTGTGGTGGATCGCGCTGGCGGTGCTGGTCATCTGGCTGCTTGGATTCCTGGTGCACAGCACGACAGCGGCCGGAGGACGCGGTCGATGGTATCGGTGGTGACCGGCCTGTGATCCGCCCTTCGCCGCCGGTTTCCTGATCCGTCCGACGGTGTCGGGCTCCGGGTCCGGCCGGTTGCACGGCGTGCCGGGTGTCCTGTCGGCCATGGTCCCGTGGCCTGCGGCCAGGACGAGGGGACCCGGGCGTTGACCGAGCTGACCAGCGCGTTCGGATCGGTGCGGACGAGGTCGGCGCCGGCGATCCGCAAGGTGACGTCACCGGTGACGACGACCCCGTCGGCCGGCAGCCGGTCGAACAGGTCGACCGGTGCGACCTCCTGGTGTTCGACGGCGCCCACGCCGCTGCCTCCGCCGTCAGTCCGGTGAAGGAGTAGGGCGCCCAGGGACCGGTGGGCTCGACCCGGATTCCCGGGGCGTCGTCCCCGGTGCGGTCCACCAATTCGACGAATTCCTCCGAACGGGCCCGCGGCACCGGATATGCCGCATTGAGCACGTTGCACCCTGAGGCACCGGAACGCGTGGCACTCTGCGGGGCATGCAGTCGGGAATCCTCGGCGTGCGCCGAAAGCAGGTCATGCAGTCGGCGCGCGAATCCATCAGCCTTCTGCCGCATTTCCTCGTGAGCCACGGTACGCCTACGACGTTGCCGGAGACAATCGCTTCCGGACGCGGGCCTCGCGGTGGGCGGACCGCTTTCCGCCGGTCCTTCCTCACCGTTGTCGACGTAGGCCTTGACCCCCGTTCGACGCGCCCGTTCAGCCGGTCCAGGGCGTGCCGGAACTCCTTCTCGTGCTCCTCGACCATCACTCGGACGCCGCTGTCGTCCTGGAACACGGTGCCCGACCGCAGCGGCAGCGGAGTGGTGACAGCGGTGAGCGCGTCGATGACGTTCTGGTGGGCGCGGGCCGTGGCGGTCAGCCACTCCGGGTCCTCCAGATGCTCCTTGGGCGGCTCCTCGGCGAAGTCCTCCTCCGGGACCCTGCTGAGGACGACGATGAGCCCCTGGTGCTCCAACTGCCCGGCGGGAGCGCCCGCCACCCCGGTCAACTGTGCCCGGAGAGGGGCGGCGAGGGGAGGGCAGACCGCGTAGGCGTACCGGAGGGTGGTCACGGTGACTCCTTCCTGCGCCGCGCCGGCCGCTTCCTGCGCCGCGCCGACCGCGCACCTTCGAGCTGCTCCTCGCCGCGGGTGCCCTCCAGCCGCTCCGGACGGGCGCGCAACCCGGCGTTCTCCCGGGAGAGTCCGTCACACCGGGCGCGGGGGGGGGCAGGCCGGTCGGCTCCTCGAACTGGGCGCGCGCCCGGCGCAGCACCTCCATCGGGTTCGGCCGCCCCCGGCCGCGCCGTTCTCCGACTGCTTGGGGTGATCCTGTGAATGCGATGCACGTGATGTGCTCGTCACGGCGACCTCGTACGCCGAGCACCCACCCCCACCCGCACAAACATGCGAAGCCGGGTTCGGCCCGACCGTTCACCCGCGGCGATCAGCCGACCGCGACGCGTCCTTTTCACGTCGCCCCCTGCGGTCACGGCACGACGGCGTGCTCCACCAGCAGCCGGGCGGCGGCGGAGATCGACCCGGCGTCGATGCCCGCCGCGTGCAACTGCTCGGCGGGCGTCGCCGAGCCCGGCATCGTACGGACAGCGAGCCGCACCAGGCGCGGAACGGGGCGCCCGTCGAGGAAGGCGTCCAGGACCGCATCGCCGAGTCCTCCCTCCTCGCGGTGGTCCTCGACGGTGAGGAGACAGCCGGTGCGGTCCGCGGCCTCGCGCAGGGTCGCGCGGTCGACGGGCTTGACCGAGTACAGGTCGACGACCCGGACCCGGATGCCCTGTCCGGCGAGGACGTCGGCGGCACGCAGCGCCTCGTGGACGGTGACTCCGGCGGCGACGAGGGTGAGCCGGTCCTCGGGGGACGCGCGCAGCACCTTGCTGCCGCCGACCGGGAACTCCTCGGTCGGCCCGTAGATGACGGGTGTCTTCCCGCGTGTGGTGCGCAGATAGCGGATGCCCTCCAGGCCCGCCGTCGCGGCGACGAGCCGGGCGGTCTGGTTGGCGTCGCACGGGTACAGGACGGTCGACCCGTGCACCGCGCGGAACATCGCGAGGTCCTCCAGGCCCATCTGCGAGGGCCCGTCCGGGCCGATGGCGCAGCCCGCGTGGGAGCCGACGAGATTGATGCCGGAGCCGCTGATCGAGGCCATGCGGACGAAGTCGTGGGCGCGGGTGAGGAACGCGGCGAACGTCGAGGCGTAGGGCAGCCAGCCGCGCGCGGCCATGCCGACGGCGGCGGCGACCATCTGCTGTTCGGCGATGTAGCACTCGAAGTAGCGGTCGGGATACTCCTTGGCGAAGTATTCGGCGCGCGTGGAGTCGCCGACCTCGCCGTCGAGGACGACGACGTCGCCGCGGGCGGCGCCGAGCGCGGCGAGCGCCTGCCCGAAGGCGTCTCGGGTGGCGACCTCGCCGCCGATGTCGTAGCGCGGCAGCTCCAGGTGGCCGCCCTGCACGGTGTGCAGCATGCGGGCCGCCGGCGGCGGCTGCACCTCGACGCGCACGTCCCGTACGCCGCCGAGTTCCGCGATCGCCTCCTCGGCGTCCGGCAGGGGCTTGCCGTGCAGGCCCTCGCGGTCCTCCACCGCGGCGACGCCCTTGCCCTTGAGGGTGCGGGCGATGATCGCGGTGGGCTGGCCGGCGGTGGACTCGGCCTCCGTGTAGGCACGCTCGACGGCCTCGACGTCGTGCCCGTCGACCTCGACGGTGTGCCAGTCGAACGCCTGGAAGCGGCGTGCGTAGGCGTCCAGGTCATGGCCGTGGCGGGTGGGTCCGCGCTGCCCGAGCCGGTTGACGTCCACGAGGACGATCAGGTTGTCGAGGTGCTCGTGTCCGGCGTGCTCGGCGGCCTCCCACACCGATCCCTCGGCCAGTTCGCTGTCGCCGCACAGCACCCAGACGCGGTAGCCGGTCCGGTCGAGCCGTTTTCCGGCCAGGGCGACGCCGACGCCGACGGGCAGCCCCTGGCCGAGCGAGCCGGTGGCCGTCTCCACCCAGGGCAGCCGACGGGGCGTGGGGTGCCCTTCCAGACGGCTGCCGAGCTTGCGGAAGGTGAGCAGTTCGGTCTCGTTGATCGCTCCGGCGGCCTTGTAGGCGGCGTAGAGGAGGGGTGAGGCGTGTCCCTTGGAGAGGATGAAGCGGTCGTTGGCGGGATGGGCGGGGCGTTCGAAGTCGTAGCGGAGGTGGCCCGCCAGCAGCACGGCCATCAGGTCCGCGGCGGACATCGAGGAGGTGGGGTGTCCGGATCCGGCGGCCGCGGCGGCGCGGACGCTGTCGACGCGCAGCTGCCGGGCGAGATCGGTGATGCGACGAGTGTTCATGAGTTCTCCTCCGTGCCGGACGACGGGTCGGGAGGTCCGGGTACACGGGCCAGTTCGGGGGACGCCGTGTCCAGTGGCACGGACCAGGAGCGCACCAGCCCCAACTGCACGGCCTGGCGCGGCAGTACGGCGTCCAGCAGCCAGTCGGCGGCGACCCGCACCCGGTTGCCGGGCATCGCCGCGAGGTGGTGGCCGCGGGCCGCGGCCGCGGCGGAGCGCTCGGCCTCCCCGGCGGCGCCCCGGGCCTGCCCGGCCA
>NZ_JBHUDX010000060.1:0-2553 GCF_042678285.1 Streptomyces caeni | reverse complement strand
AGCGGCCCGGGCAGATGGACGCCGAACGGATCGGCGGCCGCCTGCGCGCCGCCGAGGTCCACCACGAAGCCCACGTCGCGGTGGCGGTAGGCACGGCGGGAGCCGATGCCGAGGGAGGCCGCCACGTTGCGGGCGGCGGTCCTGCCGTGCCGCCAGGCGTGCTGCGCGGTCATCGGTGTGTACTGTCCGGGTTTCTCCAGATCGGGTACGGCGGCCGCGTCCCCGCAGGCGAACGCGTCGGGGTGGCCCGGCACCTGGAGGTACGGGTCGACGAGCAGCCGTCCGCGCTCCAGGGGCCGACCGAGGCTCTCGACGAGCGGATCGGGCCGGACGCCGACGCACCACACCAGGGCGTGGGTGTCGATGAACTCGCCGTCGGTCAGCAGGACTCCTTGGTGGGTGGCCTCCTTCACGGAGGTTCCCATCCGCACGTCGACACCCCGCCGCCGCAGCACCCGTTCGGCGGTGCGGGACAGCCGTTCGTCCATCTCGGGCAGCACGCGCGGCGCGATGTCCAGCAGCAGCCAGCGGGGCCGCAGTCCCTGGCGCAGCGGCTGCTTGCGCACGAGCGCGTCGGTGAACAGCTTCCCCTGCGCGGCGACCTCGGTCCCGGTGTAGCCGGCGCCGACCACCACGAAGGTGCAGCGGGCGGAGCAGCTCCCGGGGTCGTCGGCCGCGGCGGCCATCTCCATCTGGCGTGTCACGTGGTCGCGCAGGTACAGCGCCTCGGGCAGTCCGCGGAAGCCGTGCGCGTGCTCGGAGACACCGGGAATCGGCAGCAGCTTGTTGACGCTGCCGACGGCGAGCACCAGACGGTCGTAAGGGAGCGTGCCGCCGCGGCCCTCGGGGTCGCGGTAGTGCACGGTGCGTGCGTCGAGGTCGACTCCGTCCGCCTCGCCGAGCACCAGGCGGGCACGACGCAGGGTGCCGGTGAGCGAGACGGTGACGCGCCGCGGCTCCAGCACGCCCGTGGCGACCTGGGGCAGCAGGGGCAGATACAGGAAGTAGTCCGTGGGGTTGAGGATCGTGATCTCGGCCCGGTCCCGGGTGAGCCGGGACAGGGTGCGGGCCGTCCGGTACCCGGCGAAACCGGCTCCGACGATCAGGATGCGGGGTCGACTCACGATTCGCCTCCGGCATGGTCGCACGTACGTCTGCCCGGCGGGCGCGCGGACACCCCCGTGGAGACCTTCCGCGTCCCCCTGTCCAGGGCGCCCAAACGCCCCGCCCCGGCGTTTCGCGCGCGCGTCCCGCGGTTACCCGGCCGGGTGACCCGAGCAGGCCGGATTCCAGCTGCTGTGGATCGCTGGAGATCCTGGAGGGGGCGATCCAGGCGTCAGCCCCGGCGGCGGACTCCGGCGGCGGTGACCGCTGCGCCCAGCCCGCCCACCAGCAGGCCCGCGCCGATCCGGCCCCGGTTCCGGGACACCCACTCCTCCGCGCTCCCCTGCAGGGACTCCGCGTCGAAGCGGCCGTGCGCCCCGAAGTCGTGACCGTGCGGGCCGTCCGCGGGGGACCACAGGTTTCCCGTGGCGCTGTGTTCGCCCTCGTCCCGCTGGGCGTCGAAGCCCCTGCGGGCGAGGTAGCGGTCCAGCAGCCCGGGAGCCACGGCGTTGGCGATCAGCGTGGCCGCGGTGGACCCTCCGACCCAGTACTCCCGGCGCCTCGGGTGCCCGGCCGCGTGCACGATCGCGCGCGCCGCCAGCTCCGGCTGGTAGACGGGGGCCACCGGCCGTGCCCGGCCCGGGATCCGGCTCAGCACCCAGTCGAACTGGGGGGTGTTGAGCGCGGGCAGCTGCACCATGGTGGTGCGCACCCGCGACCCCTCGTGCAGCAACTCGCACCGCAGGGACTCGTTGAAGCCCTGGATCGCGTGTTTGGCCCCGCAGTACGCGGACTGCAGCGGGATCCCCCGGTACGCGAGCGCGGAGCCGACCTGGACGATGGTCCCGTGGTTCGCGGGCAGCATGTGCCGCAGCGCGGCCCGGGTGCCGAACACACAGCCCAGGTACGTCACTTCAGTGACCCGGCGGAACTCGTCCGGTGAGATGTCCGTGAAGGCTGAGAAGACTCCGGCGAACGCGTTGTTGACCCAGACGTCGATTCTCCCGAACGCGTCGGCGACCTGTTGCGCCGCGTCCTCGACCGCCTTCGCGTCCGCCACGTCGACGGGGACGACGAGCGCCTCACCGCCGGCACGCTGCACCTCGTCCGCGGCAGCGGCCAGGCCCTCGCGGCCCCGGGCGAGCAGGCCGACCCGGTCGCCGCGGGAGGCGAACGCCAGGGCCGTGGCCCGGCCCACTCCGCCGCTCGCCCCGGTCACCACGACGGCCCTGCGGTGCCTGGGCAGGGCGCCCGACAGCATCCCGGCCATCGCTCACCGGCCCCGGTGGTGTGGTGCCCCGGGAGCGGATCCCGGCCCCGCGGATCCCGGCGCGGCGGCGTCCGGGATGCCCGGCGCGGGCGCGCCCGTCCCCGGGCCTCCGGGCGCCACGGGCGGCACCGGCGGGTAGCGCGTGCCGGGGCCTCTCGGCGGCGCGGTGGGCGGCGGCC
>NZ_JBHUDX010000059.1:107336-112243 GCF_042678285.1 Streptomyces caeni | reverse complement strand
GAGGCGCCGCGGCGCGGTGACCACCGGAGGAGCCCGTCCCGACGCCGCGGCCAGGCCCGGGGGGCGTCGTCGCCGGCCTGGGTCACCGCGCCGTGCCGTGGCGCCTCGCCTGCGCGCGGCCCCGCGTGGTGGACGCGCGGGCCCGGCAGGTACCGCCCCCCGCGTCCCCCTCCTGGGCCATCCCCCCACGTCCCGCTCCTGGGCCATCGGCGGGTTCGCCCGATCCGGGGAAGCCGGCGGGCCGTTGGTGCTCCGGCCGGTCCCGGACTGGAAACCTTCCCCCATGGTGTCGTCGGAGCAAGTCACGACCGGGCTGGACGCGGTCGCCTCACGCATGCGCGCGCTCGCCGGGGTCTGGCCAAAAGACGACGGCGTCGCGGTCTTCAACCGCGTCTATCTCACCGTCACCGAGGAGGTCGGCCGCCGACTGGACGCGGGGTGCTTCCCGGACGAACGCGCCGCGATCACCCTGGACGTCCGGTTCGCCGAACGGTATCTGTCCGTGGCCGAAGAGGGGCCCGTTCCCGCGTGCTGGCGGCCGCTGTTCCAGTTCCGGCGCCATCCCGGCGTGCGGCCGCTGCAGTTCGCGCTCGCGGGCATCAACGCGCACATCGGGCACGACCTGGCACTGGCCGTCGTGGACGCCTGCCGTGCGCTGGGCTGCGAACCGGACGATCTGGAGGACGAGTTCGAGCAAGTGGGGGACATTCTCGCCTCGCTGGAGGAGCGCATCCGCGAGGATCTGATGCCGGGTCCCGATCTGCTCCAGATCGCCGACCCGCTCACGCATCTGCTCGGCGCGTGGAGCCTGGAACGGGCGCGCGAGGCCGCCTGGTCGGCCGCCCGGGCGCTGTGGGCGCTGCGGGAACTACCGGACCTGACGGAGGAGTTCGCGCGGCGGCTGGACGCGGCGGTGGGGTTCGCCGGGCGCATCCTGCTCACCCCGTTTCCCGGCTGATACGGCCGAATCCGGCCATCCCGGCCCACCTCACCGAGAACCACCAGCCGGCCGCTGTACGTTGACGGCCCGGCAGATCTCCCGCGAAGGAGCGCACACGCATGGCGACCCGGCTCGGACTCGGCCTTCCGCAGAACCGGCAGTACGCCCTCGGACGGGATGTGGCCGACGTGGCACGCACCGCCGAGCGGATCGGATACGAGAGCTTGTGGGTGTACGAGCGGGCCCTGGTCCCCGATCCCGCGTCGCAGGGACTGTACGGCGTGGAGGGGCTTCCCTGGCCGGATGCGTACCGCGGCGTGGCCGACCCGCTGATCACGCTCACCCTGGCCGCGGCGGCCACCGAGCGGGCCCGGCTGGGCTCCAGCGTCCTGGTGGCGCCGCTGCACGTGCCGTTCCAGCTCGCCAAGGCCCTCGCCTCACTGGACGCGGCCAGCGGCGGCCGGGTGGTCGCCGGCTTCGGCACGGGCTGGTCCCTCGACGAGTACGCGGCCGCGTCCGTGCGGCCGTTCGAGGAGCGGGGACAGGTGCTGGACGAGGTGATCGAGGTGTGCCGGGCGGTGTGGGGCCCCGACCCCGTGGTCCACGAGGGACGTCTCACGAAGATCGCCTCCGCCGTGGTGGGCCCCAAGCCCGCCCGGCCGATCCCGATCCTGCTGGCCGCGGGCAGCAGGAAGGCACAGCGCCGGCTCGTCGACCACGCCGACGGCTGGCTGCCGGTGGGCATGGGCCCCGAGCAGATCGCCGCCCAGTGGAGCGCCTTGCAGGAGCTGGCGGAGGAGCACGGGCGCAAGGAGCCGATCCAGACGGTGCTGCGGGTGAACGCGGCCTACTCGGCCAGGGCGCACGACGGCGCCGACCGCCGCCCCTTCCAGGGCAACGCGGACCAGATCGTCGAGGACCTGGTCACCCACGCCGCGATCGGCCTGGAGGAGATCCTCGTCGACCTCCAGAGCGCCGTGCGGGACGCCCGGGAACTGAAGGACGTCGCCGCCGAGGTGTACGAGAAGGCGCGGGCGGCCGGGGTCTGACCCTCCGCCCGCGGGCCCGGTCACTCCTCCGGCAGCTCCACCGGCGCGATCTCGTCGAAGACGTCGCCGGGGCCGGGGTTGGCCGGGTCGGTCGCGCCGCCGAGGTGGTGCATGACGCCCCACACGGCGTTCAGTGCGGTCTGCACGGCGCCCTCGGCCCACCCGGCCGTCCAGGAGATGTCGTCGCCCGCGAGGAAGACGCCCCGCTTGTCGGCGGGCAGGCGGTCCTGCACGAAGTGCGTGAACAGGCGCCGCTGGTAGCGGTAGTGGCCGGGCAGGTTCGCCTTGAACGCGCCCATGAAGTACGGCTCGTCCTCCCAGGAGATCGTCACCGGGCTGCCGATGATGTGCTTGCGGATGTCGACGTCCGGGTAGATCTCGCCGAGCGACTTCAGCATGACCTCCATCCGCTCGTTCGCGGACAGCGGCAGCCACTTCAGGCTGTCGTCGCACCAGGTGTAGGACAGGCAGATGACGGCCGGCCGGTCCGGCCCGTCGTCGAGGAGGTAGGTGCCACGGGTCATGCGGTCGGTGAGCGTCATCGACATGACGTCCCGGCCCGTCGGCCGCCCCTGCTCGTCGACGGCCTTGTCGAGCCAGAAGGGGCGGTCGACCGGCACGAAGAGCTTGCTCGACTCCATGTAGTGCGTGCGCTCGATCGCGGTCCAGTGGTCGATCGGGAAGAGCGAGTCGTCGCAGTCGATCTTCGACAGCAGCATCCACGACTGGGCGGTGAAGACGGTGGCCTTGTACGTGCGGATGTCGCCGTTCGCGTCGGTCACGGTGATCCGGTTGCCGGCGGTGCGGTGCAGCCGGGTCACCGCGGGGCGGGGCCGGCCGTCCTCGTGCAGGGACTTCAGGGACGTCCCGTGGGCCCAGTGCACGATCTTCTCCGGCTCCCGCTCCCACAGGCGCAGCGGCAGCTGCTGGGAGCCGCCGACGATGCCGCGGTGGTGGTCGTCGGCCTCGGTGTACACGACGCGCAGGATCTCCAGGATGGAGTTGGGGAAGTCGGTGTCCCAGCCGCCGGTGCCGAAGCCGACCTGGCCGAAGATCTCACGGTGCCGGAAGGACCTGAATGCTTCGGAGTCGCAGAGGAAGCCGTAGAACGTCTGGTTGTCGAGCTTCTCGACGAGCCTGGACCAGATCGCGCGGATGCGGGGCACGTCGCGCTCGCGCAGGGCGCGGTTCATGTCGGAGAAGTCGGCCCCCTCCTCCAGGCAGGCGTTCCACGCGTTCGCCACGTCCCGGTAGACCTGCGGCAGGTCGTCGAGCGTCTCGGCGTAGTGGGTCTCGCCCTTCAGGTCGACGACGGTCGACGGGGTGGCCTCGGCCAGCGGGTTGGGGAACGGCCTGGTCTCCAGGCCCACCAGATCGATGTAGTGCTGCAGCGCGGTCGAGGACGGCGGGAAACGCATGGCGCCCATCTCGGCGGTCAGCGACGGGTCGCAGCCCTCGAAGCCCACGGTGCGCAGCCGGCCGCCGATCCGGTCGGCCTCGTACACGACGGGCTTGAGGCCCATCTTCATCAGCTCGTAGGCGGCCACGATGCCGGACAGACCGCCGCCGACGACCGCGACCTCCGTGCCGTGCTCGGTCGCGGGTATCTGGCCGAGGCCCGCCGGGTGGGCGAGGTAGTCGTCGTACGCGTACGGGAAGTCCGGCCCGAACATGGTGATCGGCGGCTGCTGCTCGTCGGCGTGCTGGACGGCGTTGGGCACCGTGGACGTCATGGGGTACGACTCCTTGCGCGAAAAATGACTCTGGAGAAATCCGGGGAGGCCCGCGGGTCAGACGAGGGACCCGTAGAGACCGGGGCGGCGGTCCTGGAGGTAGGGGTTCGCCTGGCGGGAGGCGGCCAGGCGGGCGGGGTCGGCGTCGCCGAGGACGAGCTCCTCGCCCCGGCCGGCCCGGACATGGGCGATCCCGTCGGGCCCGGCGAGGGTGGAGAGCCCGACGAACTCGAACTCCCCTTCACGCCCGACCCGGTTGACGTACGCGACGTACATCTGGTTCTCGAAGGCCCGCACCGGGACGAGGGACTGGGCGACGAACTGGAACGGGTGCATCAGGGCGGTGGGGACCACGAGGAGGTCGGTGCCGGCCAGGGCGTGGGCGCGGACGTTCTCCGGGAACTCGACGTCATAGCAGATCGTCAGGCCGATCCGCAGGCCGTTCAGCTCGGCCTGGACGACCGGCCGGCCGCCGGGGGTGAAGTGGTCCCGCTCAAAGCTGCCGAAGAGGTGGGTCTTGCGGTAGTTCGCGAGGCGGGTGCCGTCGGCCGCCACCAGCTGGGCCGAGTTGAAGACCCGGGCGCCCGACCGCTCCGGGTAGCCGTAGACGACCGCGACGCCGTGCCGCGACGCGATCCAGCCGACCGTGTCCGCGGAGTCTCCGTCGGCCGGCTCGGCGAGGCGGCCGGTGTCGTCGCCGATCGCATACCCGGTGAGGAACAGCTCCGGCGCGATCAGGAGCCCGGCGCCCGCGGCGGCGGCACGGCCGGCGGCCTCGTCGAGGACCTTGAGGTTCTCGGTGACCGAGCCGGGGCGGCCGGAGCTCTGGAGCAGGGCGGTGCGCATGCGTGTTCTCCACCGGTACGGGAGGGGGTCGGGGGCCGGTTCGACGGTACGGTCGGCCCGTCGGCCGGACAAGAACGAGCCGTTGCGCGCCGGTGAGCGGATCGTTGCGTCCGCCGTGGGGCCGGCGTCGATTCGTTGCGCACCCCCGGCACGGCTCTCCGCGCCTCCGGACACGGGCCACGGCCGTCTGCTCCGCTCCCCCGCGCCACCGGCCCCTTGACCCCGCTCTCCGCGGTGCCGCCGACCACCGCGCCGCGCTCCGCCTCACCGCACGGCCCACCGTCGGCGAACGGCCGGCGGTCGGCCTGGCGCGGCGGGATCCGCCGCAGCCCCCCGGCG
>NZ_JBHUDX010000059.1:102909-107326 GCF_042678285.1 Streptomyces caeni | reverse complement strand
GGGGGGCCCCCCCGCCCCCCCCCGGCGCGGCGGCCCGCCGGCCCGCCACCCGCCGGGCCCGACCGACCCCGCCCGTCCGCCACGCCCCCGAACCCCGGTCCACCCGGCGTGCGGTCGTACCCCGGCACACAGCGCGCCGCGCCGAATGCGGTCAGGCGGGCACCGCGAAGGTGGTGATCACCGCCGCGTGGTCCGACGGCCAGTCGTTGCCCGCGACATCGGGCCACGGGTGCGGCGTGCCGGTGACGGCCGTGCGGGAGTCGAGGACCGTCAGGCCGCGGTGCAGGACGTAGTCGATCCGGTCCTGCGGTTCGGGGCGTCCGCTGCCGTCCTCGTGCACCGGGTGGATCGGGGACCAGGTGTGGCCGGGGTCGCGCACCGGGTCCGGGTGGGCCTCCCGATAGGAGTCGCGCAGCCCGGCCTCCTCGGCGGCCCGGGTCACCGGCCACGCGACGTCCGGCCGGTCCAGGTGCGAGGGGCAGTTGAAGTCGCCGACGAGCACGACCGGGACGCCGTCCTCGGCCGACTTCCCGATCCACCGCAGGGCCTCCCGCATCTGCGCGAGCCGCCCCTCCTCATGGGCGATCAGCGCGGTCGCCGGCAGCCCCTCGAAGGCGGACTCGTAGGGCCCGTACGGCGTGTAGTCGAGGTGGGCCGTCCAGACGTCGACCTCGCGCCCGCCGTCGACGCGGATGCGGACACCCGCCGCGCCGTAGAAGCCGACGCCGGGGTCCCCGAGACGGGCCGCGATGGGGTGGCGGCTGATGACGCCGAGGTTCTCGCCCGCCCGGTGGTGGTACCAGCCCAGCGCCTCCGCCAGTTCCTCGGCCGCGGTGCCGCCCGTCTCCTGCAGACCCACGACATCGGCGCCGGCCTCCAGGATGGCCTTGATCTGCTTGGCCCGGTGGTCGTCGACCTTGCTGCCGCCGAGCCAGAGGTTCCACGTCATCACCCGGAGCTCGTTCGCCGGCAGGGCCCGCAGCCGCTCGGGCGTGACCCCCTCCAGGCTGGCCAGCACGGTGCGCCCGGGCGCCGCGTCGATCGGGGCGAGCGACGGCACGGCGAGCACCACGCACCCCGCCGCCTCGGCGGAGGCGACGCCCGTGGGGGTGTCCTCGACGGCCACACAGCCGGCCGGGTCGGCCCCGAGCGCCCGGCACGCGGCGAGGTACGGGTCCGGCGCGGGCTTGGTGTGCTCGGTGTCGTCGGCGGTGACGGAGACCGCGAACCGGGCGGCGCCCAGCGCTTCGAGGACGGTGTCGGCGACGGCCCTCGGGGAGGCGGTCACCAACGCGGTGGGGATGCCGTCGCGGGCGAGCGCGTCGAGCAGGTCGAGTGCGCCGGGGCGGGGCACGATGCCACCGCGGACGCGGTCCGCGAACTCACGGTGCAGGTCGGCGGCGACACCCGCGGCCGGGGCGCCGGTGACCGCGGCCAGCCAGTCGGCCGTGTGCTCCACGGCACGGCCGAGCACCTGCTGCTGGTCATGCTCCGCCAGCGGCCGGCCGAGGCCGGCCGCGACCCGCTCCACCGCCTCCCACCACAGCCGCTCGGTGTCGACGAGCGTGCCGTCCATGTCGAACAGGACAGCCTGGAGCGGGAGTCGGGTCACGGTTCTCTCTTTCGTGCGTGGGGGGTGGGGAACGGCGGAGAGTCCTGCGCGCGGGGGCGGCTGCCTCAGCCTGCGCGTTCGGCGACGAGCACCGGCCGCTGGGGCAGCGACACGGTCACGGTGGCGCCGGCGGTCAGCGCGGCGGCCTCGTGCGCGGGCAGGTCGGCCTTCACCTCGGTGGCGTCGGCGAGGCGGACGGTCAGCCGTACGGTGGCGCCGAGGAACGCGGTGGCGGCCACGTGCGCGTCACCGCCGGGGTCCACGGACACCCGCACCGCCTCGGGCCGCACCAGTACATCCACCTCGGCCGCGGCGGGTGCGTCCCCGTCGACGGGCAGCCGCTGCCCGAGCACCTCGACCGCGCCCGAGGAGAGCCGCCCCGGGATCCGGCTCATCGTGCCCACGAACTCGGCGACGAACGCGGTGGCGGGACGGCCGTACAACTCGGCGGGCGCCGCGCACTGTTCGAGCCGTCCGGCGCGCATCACCGCGACCCGGTCCGCCATCGACAGCGCCTCCTCCTGGTCGTGTGTGACGAACAGGGTGGTGATGCCCAGTTCCTGCTGGAGGCGGCGGATCTCCTCGCGCAGGGTGAGCCGCACCTTGGCGTCGAGCGCGGACAGCGGCTCGTCGAGGAGGAGGACGCGCGGGCGCAGGGCGAGCGCGCGGGCCAGCGCCACGCGCTGCTGCTGGCCGCCGGAGAGCTGGTGCGGGAAGCGTTCGCCCTTGTCTCCGAGACCGACCAGGTCGAGCAGTTCCGCGGCGCGGGCACGCCGCTGCGCGGTGCGCACCTTGCGCATGCGCAGCCCGAAGGCCACGTTGTCCAGGGCGGTGAGGTGCGGGAAGAGGCTGTACGACTGGAAGACCATCCCGGCGTCGCGGCGGTGGGCCGGTACCCGGGTGACGTCCTCGCCGTCGATGAGCACCTCACCGGAGTCGGGGTGCTCGAACCCGGCGAGCATGCGCAGCGCGGTGGTCTTGCCGCAGCCGGAGGGGCCGAGCAGGGCGAGGAGTTCGCCGGGCCGCACGGCGAGGTCGAGGCCGTCGAGCGCGACGGTGGCGCCGAAGGCGCGGCGCAGACCGCGGAACTCCACGGTCGCGGCACCGGACCGGGCGGTCTTCTCGTTCTCGGGGGCAGTGAGGGTCATGGCGGTGTCATCCCTGAGATGCGGTACGGGAGGGGGTGCGACGCCCGCCGACGGCGGCGAGGGCGAGCAGCAGGACCCAGGTCACGAGCAGGCTGAGCACGGAGACGGCGACGGACATCTGGGCCTGCGCGCCGCTGATGTCCACGATCCACACGGCGAAGGGCCTGAAGCCCAGCAGATGCGCGACGGTGAACTCGCCGAGCACCAGGGCCAGGGTGAGGAAGGCGGCGTTGAGCAGCGCCCCGCGCAGATTGGGCAGCACGGCCCGCACGAGTGCCTGCGGCCAGCCGGCGCCGCAGCTGCGGGCGGCCTCGACGAGGGTGCGTACATCGACGGCGCGCAGCCCTGCGTCCAGGGCCCGGTGGACGAAGGGCAGCGCCATCACGACGTACGCGAGGACGAGCACGAAGGGGAAGTCCGGGTTCTGGACGGCCACGAACGTCTGGAAGAGCGGCGTGCGGGAGAGGTAGTCGGGCCCCCACTTCAGGACCGTGCTGATGCCGGCGACGAACGCGATGGGCGGCACCACGAGCGGCAGCGCGCAGACGATCTCGACGACGGCCCGCAGCCTCGGCGCGCCGAGACGCAGCGCCACCATGGCGGGCACCATCAGGAGCAGGACGATGGCGATGGTGGCGGCGGCCAGCTCCAGCGAGAGCAGCAGGCTGCTGAGGAATCCGTCGGTGCCCAGGATCCGGCTGTAGGCGTCGAAGGTGACGCCCTGGCCCGGGACGTCCACCGTGAAGATCACGGAGGCGACCAGCGGGACCAGGAAGTACAGGCCGGCGGCGAGAAGGACGAGTCCTCGTCCGGGGCGGGTGCGGGACGTCAGGCGAGCCATCGCGCGCTCCGTCGTTGCAGGGGCAGGTATACGGCCATCACCAGGACAGCGACCAGGACCATGTCGAGGCTGAGGGCCAGCGCCACGTTCTCCTGGCCCACGAGAACGTTGCCGGACAGGGCGTCGGCGATCTGCAGGGTGACCAGTGGGATCGAGCTGCCCACCATGGCGGCCGCGGTGGCGTAGGCGGCGAAGGCGCTGCCGAAGAGCAGCACGAACCCGCCGAGCAGGGAGGGCGTGAGCACGGGCAGCGCCACGTGCAGCCAGTACTGGGCGTGCGTGGCGCCGCTGTTCTGCGCGGCTTCGCGCCACTGGGAGCGCAGGCCCTCCAGTGCGGGCGTGATCGTGAGGACCATCAGCGGGATCAGGAAGTACAGGTAGACGAGGGTCAGGCCCCAGAAGCTGTAGAGGTCCCAGCCCTTGTCGGTCAGGCCGAACCGCCGTGTGACGACACCGGAGTTGCCGAGGGTGGCGACGAAGGCGAAGGCGAGCGGCACGCCGCCGAAGTTGGCGAGCACACCGGACGCGGTCAGCACGGCCTCGCGCAGGGCGCGGAAGCGCGAGGTCACCACGGCCTGGGCGAGCAGCAGTCCGAGGACCGCGCCGATGGCGGCGGAGACTGCCGACAGCTTGACGCTGCCGAGCAGCGCCGTGAGGTAGGCGCCGTGCAGCGAGGCCGTGAGGTTGGCGGCGGTGTACGCGGTGGCGCCGGTGGCCTGGTCCTTGACGGTGAAGGCGCCGTTCAGCATGGCGACGGCGGGCACGCCGAAGGCGACGGCCGTGAAGGCGAGCAGCGGGACGGCGGCGAGCCACCCG
>NZ_JBHUDX010000059.1:23336-102890 GCF_042678285.1 Streptomyces caeni | reverse complement strand
GCGGCGCCGCCCCGCCGCACGGAGGCGGCGGGCGCGGCGTCGGACGCGGTGGGTGCGGGAGCGGCGGCGAGGGTCATGTCGCGGGGCTCGGTGGTCACCCGGAGACGGCCTTGCTCCAGCCCTGGGCGAGGACACCCTTGGCCTTGGTCTGCTGGGCCTCGGTCGGGAAGGCGGGCGTGCCGGAGACCTCGGGCAGCTTGGCCGCGGCGGCCTTGTCGAGCGTGCCGGCCTTCTCCATGGCGGCCATCAGGACCGGTCGCGCGTACCCCTTGAGCCACAGGTTCTGCCCCTCGGCGCTGTAGAGGTACTCCTCCCACAGGCGGGCGGCCGCCGGGTGCGGGGCGTCCTTGTTGATGGCCTGCGAGTAGTACTGCGCGTACTTGCCGTCGGACGGCACCGACACCTTCCAGTCGACGCCCTTCGACTTGAACTCCTCGGCGTATCCGGCGTTGAGGTAGTCCCAGTCGATGCTGATCGGGGTCTCGCCCTTCTCGACGGTGGCGGGGGTCGACTCGACGGGCGTGTAGTTGCCGTTCTTCTTCAGCTTGGCGAAGAAGTCGAGGCCGGGCTGGATGTCGTCGAACGAGCCGCCGCCCGCCAGGGCGGCCGCGTAGACGCCGCCGAAGGCGGAGCCGGACTGGGTCGGGTTGCCGTTGAGCGCGACCTGCCCCTTGTACTGCGGCTTGAGGAGGTCCTTGAAGGTGGTGGGGCACTCCTTGACTCGCTTGGCGTCACAGCCGATGGACACATAGCCGCCGTAGTCGTTGTACCAGCGGCCCTGCGCGTCCTTCTGCCCCTCGGGTATGCCGTCGAAGCCCGCGACCTTGTACGGCGCGAGCAGTCCCTGCTGGGCGGCGCTCAGCGCGAAGGAGCTGCCGAGGTCGAGGACGTCCGGCGCGCGGCCCTGTCCCTTGCGGGAGGTGACCGCGTTGATCTCGTCCTGGCTGGATCCGTCCGGGTTCTCGACCTCGATCTTGATGCCGTACTTCTTCTGGAAGCCGTCGATCAGGGCGCCGTAGTTGGCCCAGTCGCGGGGCAGGGCGATCGCGTGCAGCGTGCCCTCCTTCTTCGCCGCCTTCACCAGGGCGTCCATGCCGCCGAGGTCCGCGGCGGAGGTGGCGGTGGCGGGGCTCTTGCCGTCGGCGGTGGCGGAGGCGTTGTCGGGGGCGGCGCCGCAAGCGCTGAGGGCGAGTGCGGCGACGACGGCAAGGCCGCCGCCGAGGGCGGCGGTTCTCGGCAGGTGGACGGTCACGGGGTCTCTCCAGGAGTGCGCGCTGGGCTCAGGGGGACGGGAGACTTGTCTGAACAAGTTGATTTCAGTCAGCCTGCCATTGGTGTCCGCTCCGTAAACACCGGAGAAACCCTGGGCCCCGATTTTTTGCACATTCCGAGGCTTCGTCGATCGCCATCGGATCTCGATTAGGCTGATCACGCTGTGCGCAGCAACCGACTCTGAGAGGAAGCATGGCGGCGCGACACGAGGAGATCGCCGACGAACTGCGGAGGGCGATCGACCGCGAGGAGTACACGGTGGGCGGCATGCTGCCCACCGAGACGGAACTCGCGTCCTGGTACGGGGTCTCGCGCGGCACGGTCCGCCAGGCCCTCGCGTCGCTGACCGCCGACGGGCTCATCGGATCGCGGCAGGGCGCCCGCCGGGTGGTCCTGGCGAGCCGTCGCAGCCAGAGTTTCACGGAACTGCGCAGCTTCGCGCAGTGGGCCCGGTCGACGGGGCGGGAGGCGACCGGGCGTGTGGTGGCGCAGGAGTACCGCCCGGCGACCAAGGAGGACTCGGTGCGGCTCCACCTGCGGGAGAGGACGCCCGTGCTGCACGTCCTGCGGGTGCGCGGGCTGGACGGCGAACCCGTGCTGCTGGAGCGCACGGTGTACGCCGACTGGATCTCCCCGGCGGTCGAGGCCATCGACCCCGAGTGCCCCTCCGTCACCCAGCGGCTGTTCGACGACACGGGTGTGGTCCTCGCGTACGGGGAGCACGTCATCGACGCGGTCGCGGCCGGCGCCCGGGATGCCGAGCTGCTCGGTGTCCGGCGCACCAGCCCGCTGCTTCGGGTCCGCCGCGTCACGACCACCCGCGAAGGGCGCCCGGTGGAGTGGTCGGACGACCGCTACCGTTCGGACGTCGTGAGCTTCAGCGTGCACAACTCGATCGGCAACAACGCGCTGGCCCGCACGACGGCCGATCAGGACCGCGGCCCCGGGCCGGGCCCGGCCGAAACGGCAGGACCCGGTGAGGGTCAGAACGGGTAGTGGGCCTGCTGGGTGGCGATGGTGACCCAGCGGGTGTGGGAGAACGCCTCGATGCCCCAGCGTCCGCCGAAGCGGCCGTAGCCGGATGCCTTCACCCCGCCGGAGGGCGCGTGCGGCTCGTCGGCGACGGACTGGTCGTTGATGTGCACGATGCCGGTGTGAACCCGGCGGGCGACGGCCAGTCCATGGGTGGCGTTCTCGGTGATGATGCCGCAGCAGGTCAGGCCGTTGTCCGTGTCGTTGGCGACGGCCACCGCGTCGTCGGCTGCGAAGGTGCCGAGCACGCAGACCGGACCGAACGCCTCGGCGTAGTGCAGGTCCGCGTCCTTGGAGACACCGCTGAGCACGGTCGCGGGGTGGACCGCACCCTCCGGCTCCCCGCCGCCGGTGAGCACCGTGGCCCCCTTGACCATGGCGTCCTCGACCAGCGCGGCCACCCGCTGCGCCGCCGCGGCGCCGACCAGGGGCCCGGCCACGGTCCTCGGGTGCGCGGGGTCGCCCGCCCGCAGCCCGGCGGCCTTCTCCACGAACTTCTGCGTGAACTCCTCGGCGAGCGACTCGTGGAGGTCCTGGCCCGCAGTCTGCGCGGGGGCGAACTCACCACGCTGCTGACCAGGTTCGGGCTCGCCATCGTCCTGCAGAACGCCCTGCCGCAGATCTTCTCGCCCGATGAGCGCAGCCTTGGCCCGGCCGCAGGTTCCCTGGCGACCGGCAGCTGGCGGATCGCCGGCCAGCTGTCGGTGCCCCACCTCGGCGTGCTGATCCTCGCCGTCGCCGTCCTCGGCGGGCTGCAGTTCATGCTGCGGCGCACCGCGTTCGGCCGGGAGATGCGGGCCGCCGCCCAGGACCCGGACACCGCGGCCCTCGTCGGCGTCCCACATCTCCCATCCGAGCGTGCGCCGCATCGACTTCACCGGTTCCACGCCGACCGGCCGGCGTCTGGCCGAGTCGGCCGGACGCCACCTCAAGCGGGTGGTGCTCCAGCTCAGCGGTCAGAACCCCCTCATCGTCCTCGCCGACGCCGACCTGCCCCGCGCCGTGGACGCCGCTGCCTACGGGGCGTTCGTGCACCAGGGGCAGGTGTGCATGTGCGCCCGGCGCGTCTTCGTCGAACGGCCCATCGCCGAGGAGTTCACCCGGCTCTTCACCGCGAAGGCCGCCGCACTGCCCACCGGCGGCCCCGGCGACCCGCGCACGGTGGTCGGGCCGGTGATCAACAAGTGGGCGCTGTCCCTGCTCACCCGCCGGGCCGAGGAGGCTGTCTCGATGGGCGCCCGTGTGCTGACGGGCGGGAAGGCAAAGCCGCCGTGCTATCCGGCCACCGTCCTCACCGATGTCCCGGATGACGCCGAGCTCGCCTTCGACGAGACCTTCGGACCGGTCGTCGTCCTGGAAACGGTCGACAGCGCGGACGAGGCGGTCGAGCGCGCCAACGCCTCGCGCTACGGGCTCGCCGCCGGTGTCCTGACGGGCGATCCCCATCGGGGGCTGGAGCTCGCCCGGCGGCTGGAGGCGGGCATCGTGCACGTCAACGACCAGCCGGTCAACGACGAGCCGCAGATGCTGTTCGGCGGCGTCAAGGTCAGCGGCTGGGGCCGGTTCGGCACCGGCTTCGCCGCGGAGGAGTTCACCGAGCTGAAGTGGATGACGGTGCGCGCCGAGCCGCGCGACCTCGCCTTCTGACCGGGCCGCGCGATCGGCGCTGGAAAACTCATGAAGATCTCGGGGTTCCGGCCCCGCCGCGTGAGCCTTCTAGGCGGGCGAGCCCGAGGAGAAGCGCCGCAGCAAGGGCGACAGCACCAGCACGGACTTCGTCCGCTCCACGAACGGCTCCCCGGCGATACGTTCCAGGACGCGCTCGAAGTGGCGCATGTCGGAGGCGAAGACCTGGGCGACCGCGTCCGCCTCACCGGTGACGGTGGAGGCGGCCACGACCTCCTGGTAGCGCTCGAGGCCCCGCTGGATGGTCTCCGGCGAGGTGTTGCCGCGGCAGTAGATCTCGACGAAGCCCTCGGTCTCCCAGCCGAGCGCCACCGGGTCCACCCGGACGGTGAACCCGGTGATGGCGCCGGTCGCGCGCAGCCGGTCCACACGCCGCTTCACGGCGGGGGCGGACAGGCCGACCAGTTGCCCGATGTCCGCGTAGGAGCGGCGGGCGTCCTCGGCGAGGGCGTGGACGATGCGTTCGTCGAGATCGTTCAGCACGGCGGGTGGTTCACTTCTGTGCGGTGGCTGCGGGTGCCACGGGGCGGCTGCCGGTGCCGCGGGGTCCGCGGCGGCCGGCGGGAGCTCAAGTGGCCGTACAGGAAGTAGAACACGGGCCGTCGCGGCGACGGCCCCCGCTTCCCCGGCCGGCGGGACGCCGCCGGGGCGCACCCGGGCTCCTGAAGGCGCGTCAGCTCCAGCTGGCGTGCAGCGGCTTGCCCTCCGCGTATCCGGCCGCGCTCTGGATGCCGACGACGGCCCGCTCGGCGAACTCCTCCAGGGTGCCTGCGCCCGCGTACGTGCAGGAGGACCGGACACCCGCGATGATCGCGTCGATCAGGTCCTCGACGCCCGGGCGGGCCGGGTCGAGGAACATGCGGGAGGTCGAGATGCCCTCCTCGAACAGGGCCTTGCGGGCGCGGTCGTACGCCGACTCCTCCGCCGTACGGCTGCGGACCGCGCGCGCCGACGCCATGCCGAACGACTCCTTGTAGAGGCGGCCGTCCGCATCCTGCTGCAGGTCGCCGGGGGACTCGTACGTGCCCGCGAACCACGAGCCGATCATCACGTTGGAGGCGCCCGCCGCCAGTGCCATCGCGACGTCGCGCGGGTGACGGACACCACCGTCGGCCCACACGTGCTTGCCGTACTTCCTCGCCTCGGCCGCGCACTCCAGGACCGCCGAGAACTGCGGGCGGCCGACGCCCGTCATCATGCGCGTGGTGCACATGGCACCGGGACCCACGCCGACCTTGACGATGTCCGCGCCCGCCTCGATCAGATCGCGCACGCCCTCGGCGGCGACCACGTTGCCCGCCACCACCGGGACCCGCGGGTTCAGCGCCCGCACCGTCCGGATGGTCGCGATCACGGACTCCTGGTGGCCGTGCGCGGTGTCGATGACGAGCGTGTCGACGCCCGCGTCCAGGAGTTGCTTGGCCCTGCCCGCGGCGTCCCCGTTGATACCGACGGCAGCCGCGATGCGCAGCCCGCCGTTCGCGTCCGTGGCCGGCGTGTACAGCGTGGCACGCAGGGCGCCCTTGCGGGTGAGGATGCCGGTCAGCCTGCCGTCCTCGTCGACGGCGGGCGCATAGCGGCGGTTGGCGGTGTCGAGGACGTTGAAGGCCTCGCGGGGGTCGATGCCGGCGTCGAGGAGCAGCAGGTCCTTCGACATCACCACTTCCAGCTGCGTGAAGCGGTCCACCCCGGACAGGTCGGCGTCCGTCACCACACCGATCGGCCGGTGCTCGTCGTCGACGACCACGCCCGCGTTGTGCGCACGTTTGGGCAGCAGCGCGAGGGCGTCGGCGACGGTCTGGTGCCGGGCCAGCACGATCGGGGTGTCCAGCACCAGGTGGCGGCCCTTGACCCAGGAGATGACCTCGGCGACCACCTCGATCGGGATGTCCTGCGGTATGACGACCAGTCCGCCGCGCCGGGCCACCGTCTCCGCCATGCGGCGGCCGGCGATGGCGGTCATGTTGGCGACGACGAGCGGGATGGTTGTGCCCGTGCCGTCCGGGGAGGCGAGATCCACGCCCTGACGGGAGCCGACCGCGGAGCGGCTCGGCACCATGAAGACGTCGTCGTACGTCAGGTCGTACGCGGGCCGGATGTCATTGAGGAAACGCACGTGCTGCACATCCCAGTCGATCAGAGGCGGCCCCCGGACAGGTCAGCCAGGGGGAGAGCACGTACTTCAGTGTCCCATGACGGGCGGTACGCGGTCCCCGGTCGGATCATCCAGGCTGGTCAGAGGGCTGTTCATGGAATCCTCCAAGAGCGAGCGCGACGCAGAGTCCGGGCGTGCGCCTCACCGCCTCGCGGAACACCTCCTGGGCGATGGCCCACTCCCGGGGCTGTGCCGCGGCGTACGGCTGCCAGCCGCGTACGACGAGCAGCAGTCCCCTCTCGGCGGCGCCCGCGGGCCAGACGGCGCGGTCGGTGAGCGAGTCGGCGAGCGCGTCCCAGTTGCGGCCGAACCAGTCCGGCAGGTCCAGGGCGCGCACGATCCGCTCCATGAACGCGGCCTTGTCGGCGGTGCCCCAGAGGTCCAGCGTGACCACGAGGCGGCCCGCCAGGTCGTCGGTCATCTCGGTAGCGCCCCCAGCGCTTCGTCATGATCATGGATGGAGCGCGCCCCGCTGCGGGGCCCGGTGCCCCCGCCGTCCCGGGCAGGCCCGGGACGGCGGGGGCGGGAACGGGAACGGCCGTCCTCGCGCGGTCCGCGCTCAGGTCCGCCGGGTCCCTCAGGCCCCGTCCGGATCGGCCCGGTTCAGGGCCGGGGTCGGCGTCGGGCCCGCCGTCATCAGGTAGTCCGCCGCCGATGTGTCGGTCACCAGGCTGGTGACGAGCCCGGAGCGCAGCACGGCGTCGATCGCGGCCGCCTTCCGCTGCCCGCCCGCGATCGCGACGACCTCGGGGATGCGACGGAGCTGGTCCGCCTTGACGGTGATGCACCGCTCCCCCAGATCCCGTCCGATGCGGCGGCCCTCGGCGTCGAAGAGGTGCGCGGACATCTCAGCGGCGACACCGAGCGACGCGTAGTGGGCGCGCTCCTCCTCGGTGAGCATGTCGTGCACGGTCGAGATGCCGGGCTCCCAGGAGCCGATGGACACGCAGGCGACCGTGACCTTGTCGAAGTACTCGAAGGCGCGCGCGATCCCGGTCTGGTGCCGCAGCGCCTGCGCTGTCGCGGCGTCCGGCAGCAGCATCGGCGCGTAGATGGGGTGCGCGTCACCGCCCGACACCTGCGCCGCACGGCGGACCGCCTCCACCGAGCCGCGCTCGGCGGTCCCGGCGTCGTACACGCCCGTCAGCTGCACCACCGTGCACGGCGGCAGCCGGTCCAGGGCGGCGGCCATGTGGATGGTGGAGCGGCCCCAGGCCAGGCCCAGCACATCCCCCTCGGTCACCAGTTCGCCGAGCAGGTCGGCCGCCACCTCGCCGAGGTTCTCGGGGTCGGGTGACTCCTCGGCGTCTGCCGGGGACTCGACCACGACGGCGTGCCTGAGGCCGTAGCGGGCGCGCAGCGCGTCGGAGCGCTCGGCGTCCAGCTCGGCCGGCACACGGATCTCGATGCGCACGAGATCCCGTTCGAGGGCGGTCTCCAGGACCCGGGCCACCTTGAAGCGGCTGACGCCGAACTCCTCCGCGATCTGGATCTTGGACTTGCCCTCGAGGTAGAAGCGGCGGGCCATCGCCGCCGCCTGCACCAGCTCAGCGGGTCCCATCCGCATGGCTGACCGGCCCGCCGACATACCCGACACGGCCATCTCCTCACTGCTGTTCACACTCTGCATACGCCGTTCATCCTTGCAGATCCGCGCTGCCCGCTCAGCCCGGACGGTCGGCGTTCAGCTTCCGTTGGCTCAGTCGTCGCAGGCCCAGGAGGCGCGGGCCGTCGCCCGCTCCGCCTGGGTGCGCAGTGCATGGACCGCCGCGGCCGGGTCGGCCGCCCCGTACACCGCCGAACCGGCCACGAAGACGTCCGCGCCCGCCTCCGCGCAGCGCTCGATGGTGGAGGCCGAGACACCGCCGTCGACCTGCAGCCAGAGCTCAAGGCCGTGCTTGCCGATCAGCTCACGGGTGCGGCGGATCTTGGGGAGCATGATGTCGAGGAACGCCTGGCCGCCGAAGCCCGGCTCGACGGTCATGATCAGCAGCATGTCCAGCTCGGGCAGCAGGTCCTCGTACGGCTCGATGGGCGTCGCCGGCTTGAGGGCCATGGAGGCCCGGGCACCCTTGGCGCGGATCTCACGGGCGAGTCGCACCGGCGCCGCGGCCGCCTCCACATGGAAGGTGACGGACGAGGCACCTGCTTCGACGTACTGCGGTGCCCACCGATCGACCTCCTCGATCATCAGGTGGCAGTCCAGCGGAGTGTCCGTCGCCCGCACCAGGGACTCTACGACCGGCACGCCGAGCGTGAGGTTCGGGACGAAGTGGTTGTCCATGACGTCGACGTGGAGCCAGTCGGCGCCCTCCACCGCCCTGGCCTCCTCGGCGAGGCGGGCGAAGTCGGCGGACAGGATGCTGGGGTTGATCTGCACGGCCATGCCCCAAGCCTGCCATGCTCCGGGCGGGTTGCTCGCCCCCGGTACCGGCTGAAAGCAATCGGGGGCCGCGGACGGGGGCGGCGCGTGCGCCGGGGACTCGCCGTGCCGGTGATCACGGCCCCGCTCGCCCCTCGGCTCAGCGCGTCCTGCGGATGAGCGCCAGGTACATCGCGTCCGTCCCGTGCAGATGCGGCCACAGCTGGACGTCGGGGCCGTCCCCGAGGGCCGGGACGCCGGGCATCAGCGGCCGGGCGTCGATGAGTTCGGCGCCCCCCTGCCGCTTGAGGACGTCGTCGACCACGGCGCGGGTCTCGGCGAGATGGGGCGAGCAGGTGGCATAGCCGACGACCCCTCCGACGCGTACGGACTCCAGGGCCGTTTGCAGCAGGGCGCGCTGCAACGGCGCGAACCCGTCGAGGTCCTCGGGCCGGCGCCGCCACCGGGCCTCGGGCCGGCGGCGCAGCGCGCCGAGCCCCGTGCAGGGCACGTCCATCAGGACGCGGTCGAAGGTGCCGGTCCGCCACGGGGGGCGGGTCCCGTCGGCGGCGATGACCTGGTGGGGGCCGGGATTCCCGGCGAGTGCCCGGGCCACCAGACCGGCCCGGTGCGGCTGCTTCTCGGACGCGAGGAGCACGGCTCCGCGCTCGGCGGCGAGGGCGGCGAGCAGGGCGGCTTTGCCTCCGGGGCCGGCGCATCCGTCCAGCCAGGCCCGGTCGGGTCCGTCGAGGGGCGCGTTCGCGAGCGCGACGGCGACGAGCTGGCTGCCCTCGTCCTGGACACCCGCGCGGCCGTCCCGCACGGCGTCCACGGCACCGGGCTCGCCTCCCGCGGTGAGCCGCACGGCGTACGGCGACCAGCGCCCCGGTTCCGCGGCATCCTCCCGCAGGAGTTCCCCGGTGGTGACGCGGCCGGGACGGGCGACGAGCGTGACCTCGGGCCGCTCGTTGTCGGCTTCGAGGAGGTCCTCGATCCCGGCGCGGCCCCCGCCCAGGGCGTCCCACAGGGCGGACACGATCCAGCGGGGGTGCGAGTGCACCACGGCGAGGTGGTCCTCGGGGTCCTCGTCGTACGGCGGCGCCACCCGCTCCAGCCAGCCGTCGAGGTCGTGCTGGGCGACCTTGCGCAGCACGGCGTTGACGAACTTGGCCCGCCCGTCGCCCAGCACGGCCCGGGCGAGCTCGACCGTGGCGGAGACGGCGGCGTGCTGCGGGATCCGCGTCCCGAGCAGCTGATGGACGCCGAGGCTCAGCACGTCGAGCACGGGTGGATCGACGTCGCGCAGCGGCCGGTCGACGCAGGCCGCGAGGACGGCGTCGTACGTGCCCTGCCGACGCAGCGTGCCGTACACCAGCTCGGTGGCGAGCGCCGCGTCCCGCGCGTCGATGTCGCCCTTCTCGCGCGCCTGGCGCAGCAGCGGCGGCAGCACCAGGTTGGCGTAGGCGTCCCGCTCGTCGACGGCCCGCAACGCGTCGAAGGCGAGGATACGGACGGGGTCCTTCTTGGGCCGGCGGTAGGGCTTGGCGGGCTTGCGGGGACGACGGGAGTGGTCGCTCACGGAAAAGGTGCTCCGGGTGTGGGAGGGAATGCGCCCCCCAGCCTACGTCGGCGGGGCGGCGGGCAGGCCGGGCAGGTCAGCTCCCCAGGGCCTCCCCGGCCTCGATGCGCACTCCGCGCGCCCAGTCCGCGGCCCGCATCGGCCTCTTGCCCTGGGCCTGCACCCACAGCAGCTCGACCGCGTACGAGCCGGTGCCGGCGTGCACGTCGTTCTTGCCCACGGACAGCCGGCCGGGGGCGAGGTCCGTCCGCTCGGGCACCGGGACGACCTGGATGAGCTTGAGCCGCTCGCCGCGGAACGTGGTCCAGGCGCCGGGCGCGGGCGTGCAGGCGCGCACCACGCGGTCGACGCGGAGCGCGGGCGCGGACCAGTCGACCCGTGCGTCCTCGACGGTGATCTTCGGCGCGAGCGTGACGCCGTCGGCGGACTGCGGCACCGGCTTGAGGCTGCCGTCCTCGATGCCGTCCATGGTGGCGGCGAGCAGCCCGGCACCGGCGAAGGCGAGACGGGTGAGGAGGTCACCGCTGGTGTCGGTGGACCGGATCCGCTCGGTGACGGTGCCGTAGACGGGCCCGGAGTCGAGTCCTTCCTCGATGAGGAAGGTGGAGGCGCCGGTGATCTCGTCGCCCGACAGGAGGGAGTGCTGCACGGGGGCGGCACCGCGCCAGGCGGGGAGGAGGGAGAAGTGCAGATTGACCCAGCCGTGGGCGGGGATGTCCAGGGCGGCCCGGGGCAGCAGCGCGCCGTAGGCCACGACGGGGCAGCAGTCGGGCGCGATCTCCCTCAGCCGCGCCAGGAAGTCCTCGTCCCGGGGCCGGTTCGGCTTGAGGATCTCGATCCCGGCCTCCTCCGCCCGCTCGGCGACGGGGCTGGCGACCAGCCTGCGGCCACGCCCCGCCGGTGCGTCGGGCCGCGTGACGACGGCCGCCACCTCGTGCCGTTCGGACGCGATCAGAGCGTCCAGCGCGGGGACGGCGACCTCGGGGGTACCTGCGAAGACGAGCCTCATGGGTGGGTGACGGCCTCTCGGGGCGGGAGTTCTGACGGGTCCACAGGTCCCCGGCGGTGCCGGGGCGTGCGGGCACACCAGTCTAGGGTCGCCGGCATCCCGACGGCTGCCCTGACCAGCGGCATGTGCACCCATAGCGCGCACCGCCCTCCGGGGGCGTATGCATATGCGCTTACGCCCCGCCCCGTGACCACAGACCGGCACACGCGTTGGTCAAGAGAGAGTTGACCGCAACGGGCCGCGATCGCGGCCCCATCCCTTTTCAACGCCGGTTCGAGAGGCTTGTTCATGGCCGACCACGCAACCCACGACGCCCAGGCCCGGGCCAGCCTGCACTTGCTGGTGCGGGACATCGAGCGGGTCCGCCGGCAGGTGGACGCGCTGCGCACCCTCACCGCCCAGTTGGGCAACGTCTACCGCCCGCGCCGCTCCGGCCCGTCCACGGGCTTCGTCGTCTACGGACGCGCCCCCGCGCCGACCGTCCGTCTCGCCCAGGAGCTGCGGGACAGCGTCGAGACCCTGGTCACCGCGGCCGTGGACTTCGACCGCTCGCTCGGCTTCTCGTGGGACGCCGTGGGCTCCGCGCTCGGGGTCACCAAGCAGGCGGTCCACCGCCGCTACGGCGCCCGCCGTGCCGCCGCCCCGACGTCCGCCGAGGCCGACCGCACGCCGGAGCCGTCCGGGACCCGCACGCTCAACGTCGGGCCGGGCATGGCCACGGTGCCCGCGGCCCGCGCCATGCCGACGCAGCCCACGGCCGGCAGCCCCACCCTGCGGGACGAGGCGAGGCCGACGGCGTTCCCGGGCCCGCGCAACGGCTGAGCGACACTCCTGTCTGCCTCCCGGCCCCACCGGGAGGCAGCCGCGCCCCGCCGGGGGGAACGCCACGGCCGGAGCCGGTCGTGCGCCCCGCACACCACCACCACCGCCGGAGCCGGTGGGCACGACGCACACGGCCGGAGCCGGTCACACAGCCCGGCACGGCGCCACCGCCAGAGCAGGTCCGTGCAGAGCAGGTCCGTGCGCCCGCACGGCACCACCGGCCCGTCACCCGATGTCCGGCGGATCGATCCGGATCCTCACCGCCTCGCTCCCCCCGCGTGCCGTCCGGGCCGCGAGCGCGGTCTTCAGCGCGGAGGCGAGCGCGGCCCCGCTCCCCGGTGGCACCCGTACGAGCGCCCTCTCCCACCGCTCCCCCGGCGGCGGTCCCCCGGCCCGCCGCGGCCGCCCGGGCTCCCCGTCCGGCAGCGGCACGGGCCCCAGGACCTCGGCGTCGGAGGGCAGTTCGGCCTCGGCGAGGAGCCCCACCACGGCCTCAGGCGGCCCGGACACGGCGGCCATCCGCGACACCGGCGGAAAGCCCAGCTCGGCCCGCTCGGCAAGCTCCCGCACCGCATGCCCGACGGGATCCCAGCGGACGAGCGCCTGCACGGGCCTCAGCGTCGGTTCCGCCACCACCACGACGGTCCCGCCGGCCGACTGCGGCCGCACCAGCGCGCCCGCGCCCAGCCACCGGCGCAGCGCGTCCTCGCCCGCGCGCAGATCGGGGCGCCCGAGCATGGCCCATCCGTCGAGGAGCAGCGCGGCCGCGTAGCCGCCCTCGGCGACGGGCTCGGCGCCGGGCGTGCTGACGACGAGAGCGGGCGTCCCCGGCACCGTGTCCAGGACCTGTTCACGCCCCGAGGTCCGCACCGGAACGGCCGGGAACGCGCGTCCCAGCTCCTCGGCGGTCCGCCGGGCCCCCACAACCTGTGCCCTCAGCCGGGTACCACCGCACTCGGGACAGCGCCAGGCGGTCTCCTCCCGCCCGCACCAGCCGCACCCCAGCTCCCCGGCCTGCTGCGCGGCCAACGGCCCGGCGCAGGACCGGCAGCGAGCGGGCGCCCGGCACTGCGCGCAGGCGGTCCGGGGCACGTACCCCCGCCGCGGCACCTGCACCAGCACGGGCCCACGGCGCAGCCCGTCCCGCACCGCTTCCCAGGCGAGCGTCGGCAGCCGCGCCGCCCTGGCCGCCTCGTCGCGCGCGAGGTCCCCGTCCCCCACGGTCCGTATCAGGGGCGTGGTGGCGCGCACCTGGTCGCGGTCGGCGACGAGCGGGGCGGCCCACCCGCTCTCGACGAGCTGGGCCGCCTCGACGGTGCAGCTCCAACTCCCCAACAGAAAACCGCACTTGTCCCGGGTGGCGCGCAGCTCCAGCACCTCGCGGACATGAGGGTGGGGGGCGTGGTCGTCGCTGTGACCGCTGTCGCCGTCGTCCCACACCACGACGAGTCCGAGATTGCGCACGGGCGCGAACATGGCGGCCCGGGTCCCGACGACGGCCCGCACGGACCCGCGCCGCACGGCGAGCCACTCCCGGTACCGTCGCTCCTGCCCGGCGTCGGCGGTCAGGACCGCATGCTGCCCGTCGCCGAGCAGCGCCCGCAGCGCGGCGTCGACCCGCGCGGCGGGACGCCCGGCGGGCACGACGACCAACGCGCCCCGCCCCGAGGCGAGCGCGGCCTGCACGGCCCGGGCGATCTCCTCCGCCCACCCGGGCCCCGGCAGTGCGGTCCACACGGCCCGCGGCGCACCACCGGACGCGAGGGACGCCAGGAACTCGGTCCCCCTTCTGTACCGCTGCCAGGATCCCGGGGCGGGCGGAGGCGGGGGCGGGGGCGGCGGCCCCGTCGTGGTGCCCTCGGCCCGGGCATGCCGGGGTGGTACGGCAAGTTGCAGCACATCGGCGAGGCTGCCCGCATAGCGGTCGGCGACGGCCCGGGCGAGCCCGAGCAACTCGGGCGAGAGCACGGGCTCGGGTGACACGACCTGGGCCAGCGCGGCAAGGGGTCCCGCGTAGTCGGACTCGGGAACGCGCTCGACGAGGAACCCGTCGATGAGCCCGCCGCCCTCGCGCCGCCCTTCCCGCACGGTGCGCCCACCGGCCCCGAAGCGCACCCGCACCCGCACGCCGGGCCTCGCGACGGCGTCGAGTTCCTCCGGCACGGCGTAGTCGAAGCAGCGGTCCAGATGCAGCACACCCTTGTCGACCAGCACGCGCGCCACGGGCAGCTCCCTGGCCAGCGCGGCCCCCCGCCATGTCCGGGGCCTGGCCCTGGGCGCCTTGGCCTTCCGCACGGCCTCGCGGATCAGCGCAAGCTGCTCGGGCGGCGCGGCGTCTCCGCCACCCGTCCCCTGCTGCCCGTTCCCGCTGCGCACGTGTGCATTCTCGCAAAGACCACTGACACCGAGGCGCCCCGTAGATCGTTCCGGGCCCCGGATGTGCCGGGGCCCGGCACCCCCGAAGGGCGCCGGGCCTCATGGCTCGGGTGTGACCGGACTACAGCCCCGCCGCCTTCCGCAGCGCGTCCACCCGGTCGGTGCGCTCCCAGGTGAAGTCCGGGAGTTCGCGGCCGAAGTGGCCGTACGCGGCCGTCTGGGCGTAGATCGGGCGCAGCAGGTCCAGGTCGCGGATGATCGCGGCCGGACGGAGGTCGAAGACCTCGGTGATCGCGCTCTCGATCCGCTCCGCGTCGACCTTGGCGGTGCCGAAGGTCTCGACGAACAGGCCGACCGGCTCGGCCTTGCCGATCGCGTACGCCACCTGGACCTCGCAGCGGGAGGCGAGGCCGGCCGCGACCACGTTCTTGGCGACCCAGCGCATCGCGTACGCCGCCGAGCGGTCCACCTTGGACGGGTCCTTGCCGGAGAACGCGCCGCCGCCGTGGCGGGCCATGCCGCCGTACGTGTCAATGATGATCTTTCGCCCGGTCAGGCCCGCGTCACCCATCGGGCCGCCGATCTCGAAGCGGCCGGTGGGGTTGACCAGCAGGCGGTAGCCCTCGGTGTCCAGCTTGATGCCGTCCTCCAGGAGCGTCTTCAGCTCCGGCTCCACGACGAACTCGCGGATGTCGGGGGCGAGCAGCGAATCGAGGTCGATGTCACTGGCGTGCTGCGAGGACACGACCACCGTGTCCAGACGGATCGCCTTGTCGCCGTCGTACTCGATGGTGACCTGGGTCTTTCCGTCCGGGCGCAGGTAGGGGATCGTGCCGTTCTTGCGGACGTCGGACAGCCGCTTGGACAGCCGGTGCGCCAGGAAGACCGGCAGCGGCATCAGGGTCGGCGTCTCGTCCGTCGCGTAGCCGAACATCAGGCCCTGGTCGCCGGCGCCCTGGCGGTCCAGTTCGTCTGCTTCTCCACCTGCGGCGGCACTCTCGACCCGGGACTCGTACGCGGTGTCCACACCCTGCGCGATGTCCGGGGACTGGGCGCCGATCGACACGGAGACACCACAGGACGCGCCGTCGAAGCCCTTCTTCGACGAGTCGTAGCCGATCTCGAGGATCTTCTCGCGCACCAGCTGCGCGATCGGCGCGTACGCCTTGGTCGTGACCTCCCCGGCCACGTGCACCAGGCCGGTCGTGATCAGCGTCTCCACGGCGACCCGGGACGTCGGGTCCTCCCGCAGAAGCGCGTCGAGAATGGTGTCGCTGATCTGGTCAGCGATCTTGTCCGGGTGGCCCTCGGTGACGGACTCCGAGGTGAACAGGCGACGGGACACAACGCTCCCTGTGGTTGCAGCGGCTGCTGGCTGATCATTGGCGGACGGGACGGGGGCTGCGCCCGGCGTCGTCCTGGAACAGTTTATCGGTCGCGCTCGGCCACCGGCCCCTGTGTCTCGCCTCTCGGGAGCCCTGTGACCTGCGGCACGGGCATTCTGCCCAATGCCCCACGGTCTTTTCCAGGGCCGCCACGCGCGAATGTGCGGGGTTCGGACAGCCGTCGGCAAAGGAGCGGCGGTTCAGGTCAGCCGGTCCGCGACAAGGTCCCAGACCGTCTCGGCCAGCGCTTCCTTGGGCCCGTGGGGCACCGGCGTCTCGCTTCCGTCGGTACCGAGCACGACCGCCTCGTTCTCCTCTGAGCCGAACGTCTTGCGCTCCCCCACCTCGTTCACCACGAGCAGGTCGCAGCCCTTGCGCTCCAGCTTCGAGCGGCCGTTGGCCAGCACGTCGTCCGTCTCCGCGGCGAAGCCGACGATCACCTGGCCCGGGCGGGCCCGGTCCGCCGCGATCTCCGCGAGGATGTCCGGATTCCTGATCAGGGTGACGGGCTCGGGGTCCTGGCCGTCCTTCTTCTTGATCTTCCCCGTCGCGTACGCCGCCGGGCGGAAGTCGGCCACCGCGGCCGCCATCACCACGGCGTCCGCGTCCGCCGCCGCCTTCAGCACCGCCTCGCGCATCTGCACCGCGGTGCCCACCTGGACGACATCGACACCGGCGGGAGCGGGCAGGCCGGTGTTCGCGGCGACCAGGGTGACGCGGGCGCCGCGGGCCGCGGCCGCGCGGGCCAGGGCGTAGCCCTGCTTGCCGGAGGAGCGGTTGCCGAGGAAGCGCACGGGGTCGAGGGGCTCGCGGGTGCCGCCGGCGCTGACCACGACGTGCCGGCCGACGAGGTCGGGCTCTCTCACGCCCCGCCCCAGCACCCGACGGCAGACCTCGAAGATCTCGGCCGGCTCGGGCAGCCGGCCCTTGCCCGTGTCCACGCCGGTCAGGCGGCCGACCGCCGGCTCGATCACCACGGCGCCGCGGCGGCGCAGTGTCGCCACGTTGTCCTGGGTCGCCGGATGCTCCCACATCTCCGTGTGCATGGCCGGGGCGAAGACGACCGGGCAGCGGGCGGTCAGGAGTGTGTTGGTGAGGAGGTCGTCGGCGAGGCCGTGGGCCGCCCTGGCGAGCGTGTCGGCCGTTGCCGGCGCCACGACCACCAGGTCGGCGTGCTGGCCGATGCGCACGTGCGGGACCTCGTGGACGTCGTCCCAGACCTCGGTGGCGACGGGGTTGCCGGAGAGGGCCGACCAGGTGGCGGCGCCGACGAAGTGGAGGGCGGACGCGGTGGGCACGACACGGACGTCATGGCCCGACTCGGTCAGTCTGCGCAGCAGTTCGCATGCCTTGTAGGCGGCGATCCCGCCGCTGACCCCCAGAACGACCTTCGGCTTGCCCACCGGGCCTCCCCGCACTCGACACGTGTACGCCACCGTTCCCGGCGTACGACTCCATGCTGCATGACCGCGGGGGCCCCGCGCCCCCGGGCAGACCGCAGGCCCGGCAGCCGTCCCCGGCCACTGCCGGGAGGCGGCCCCTGCCGGGCCTGCGGACAAGGGTGCTCAGCGGTGAGCGATACCGCTCAGCGCCACCGCGTGGTCGTCACTGAACCGGGCCCTCGACGGCCTCGGAGGTCAGCAGACCCGCGTTGATCTCGCGCAGGGCGATCGAGAGCGGCTTCTCGTGGACGTGGGTGTCGACGAGGGGACCGACGTACTCGAGGAGGCCCTCACCGAGCTGCGAGTAGTACGCGTTGATCTGGCGGGCCCGCTTGGCCGCGTAGATCACGAGGCTGTACTTCGAGTCGGTGGCCTCGAGGAGCTCGTCGATCGGCGGGTTGATGATGCCCTCGGGCGCGGTGATGGAAGAGGACACGCGCTACCTTCCGAAAGATGGGAAAGATCAGACCTGATCACACAACCCTGATCACACAACGTCCATCAAGGCTAGCAGCTCGCGCGCCACATCCTCGACGGAGGTGTTGACCAGGGTCGTATCGAACTCGGGCTCGGCCGCCAGCTCGGTCTTGGCCGCCTCCAGACGGCGTCCGATCACCTCGGGCGGCTCGGTGCCCCGTCCGGTGAGCCTGCGCACGAGCTCGTCCCAGGAGGGAGGAGCCAGGAACACCAGCTGGGCCTCGGGCATGGACTCGCGGACCTGGCGTGCGCCCTGGAGGTCGATCTCCAGCAGGACCGGCACTCCGTCCTCCAGGTGCTCCAGGACGGCGGCCCGCGGGGTGCCGTAGCGGTTGCCTGCGAACTCGGCCCACTCCAGCAGCTCGCCGTTGGCGATCAGCTTGTCCATCTCCTCGTCGGTGACGAAGAAGTAGTGGACTCCGTGCCGCTCGCCCGGGCGGGGCCGACGGGTCGTGGCCGACACCGAGAGCCAGACCTCGGGGTATTCCTTGCGCATATGGGCGACGACCGTGCTCTTGCCGACCCCGGAGGGGCCGGAGAGCACGGTCAGCCGCGGACGTTCACTCATGCAGCGATTATTCCAGCAAACCGGAGCGCCCGGACTCAGCCGGCGGTGCCGCCGAACTCGCGCTCCAGGGAGGCGATCTGGTTGGACCCGAGGCCACGCACGCGGCGGCTCTCGGAGATCCCGAGTCGCTCCATGATCTGCTTGGCGCGGACCTTGCCCACGCCCGGCAGGGACTCGAGGAGGGCGGAGACCTTCATCTTTCCGATGACGTCGTTCTCCTGGCCCTGCTTGATGACCTCGTGGAGGGAGGCGCCGGAGTGCTTGAGTCGATTCTTGACCTCGGCCCGCTCCCGGCGAGCCGCGGCGGCCTTTTCGAGCGCGGCTGCGCGCTGTTCAGGGGTAAGGGGCGGAAGAGCCACGCCTACGTCACCTCGGATGTCGAACTGTCGGATACGGACCGGTGAGGAACCTAGTCGCCCCACACCTGGGGAGCCACGAGCAACACGCTTGCCCGTCCTCCCCACTGCTTGGAGGGCGTGGGAGGCGCCCCCACTCGTCGGAGACTAGCGGGCAAGTCCGCCAGAGTCAGCGAGAACAGCGGAAAAGTCCTGGTCAGCCTCTGTCGAGACGGACTTTTCAGACATAATGCCTCGGATTTGAGGATGTATTCAGACTCGAGCGGCCTCCCGAGAGGCCCGCGGGAAGCCCCGGCGGACCTCCGGGACGCTCTCAAGCAGCGGCCGCGGCGGCCCTGGCCTCCTCCGCGAAGCGGTCCGCGGCCTCACGCAGCGCGAGGACGTCGGGCCCGAACCGCAGGACCCCCCGGCTCACGTTCGGCACCACGTTGCGCACCGCCGCCCCGAAGACCCCGGGCAGATCGGCCGGAGTCGCTCCCTGGGCCCCGATGCCGGGCGCCAGGAGCGGTCCGTTGATGTCCAGGTCGTACGACGACAGGTCACCCAGCGTGGCGCCGACGACCGCGCCGAAGGAGCCGAGGGGCCGCTCCCCCGCGTTCTCGGCGGCGAGGTGGGCGAGCATCGTCGCCGCCACGGTGCGGCCGTCGGACCGCACGGCGTGCTGCACCTCGCCGCCCTCCGGGTTGGAGGTCAGCGCCAGCACGAAGAGCCCGGCGCCGCTCTCCCGCGCCGTCTCGACCGCCGGCCTGAGCGCCCCGTAGCCGAGGTACGGCGACACGGTCAGCGCGTCCGAGAACAGCGGCGCGTCCTTGTGGAGGTAGGACTCGGCGTACGCGGCCATGGTCGAGCCGATGTCGCCGCGCTTGGCGTCCATGACGACCAGCGCCCCGGCCGCCCGCGCCTCCTGGACCGTCGTCTCCAGAACGGCGATGCCGCGCGACCCGAAGCGCTCGAAGAAGGCGCTCTGGGGCTTGACGACGGCGACCCGCTCGGCGACCGCCTCCACCACCGTGCGGCTGAACCGCTCCAGGCCGGCGACATCGTCGTTCAGGTCCCACTCGGCGAGCAGCGAGGCATGCGGGTCGATGCCCACGCAGAGCGGACCACGCTCGTCCATGGCCCGGCGAAGCCGCGCGCCGAAGGGTTCTCCAGAAGGACCCCGCGGCCCGAAGGGCCTCGTTGAGGGGTGGGGGTCGGGTGACGGGCGGGCTGTCATGCGGACTTCCTCACGTCGGCGCCGACCGCGTCGGCAAGGGTGGCGTACGGGCTCGTCCGCAGGCGGGCGGCGAGCCCCTTGTGGACGGCACGGCCCCAGAAGGGACCTTCGTAGACGAAGGCGCTGTAGCCCTGCACCAGGGTGGCGCCGGCCAGGATGCGCTGCCAGACGTCCTCGGCGTTCTCGATGCCGCCGACGCCCACGAGCGTGATGCGGTCACCCACGCGCGCGTACAGCCGGCGCAGCACCTCCAGGGAGCGTGCCTTCAGCGGTGCGCCCGACAGCCCGCCGGTCTCCTTGACCACGGCGGGGTCGGACAGCAGACCCAGCCCTTCGCGGGCGATGGTGGTGTTCGTGGCGATGATCCCGTCCAGGCCCAGTTCCACGGCGAGATCGGCGACAGCGTCGACGTCCTCGTCCGCGAGGTCGGGGGCGATCTTCACCAGCAGCGGGACGCGTCGGGTGGTGACCGTACGGTCGGCGGCCTCGCGGACGGCCCTCAGCAGGGGGCGCAGCGCCTGTGTGGCCTGCAGGTCGCGCAGTCCGGGAGTGTTCGGGGAGGAGACGTTGACGACCAGGTAGTCGGCGTACGGTGCGAGCCGCTCCGCCGACTTCACATAGTCGGCGGCGGCCTCGGACTCCGGGACGGCCTTGGTCTTGCCGATGTTCACGCCCACGACGGTCCTGAAAACGGGCGTGCGCGAGGCCAGGCGGGCGGCGACGGCCAGCGAGCCCTCGTTGTTGAAGCCCATGCGGTTGATCAGCGCCCGGTCCTCGGTCAGCCGGAACAGCCGCTTCTTCGGGTTGCCGGGCTGTGGTTCCCCGGTGACCGTGCCGATCTCGACGTGGTCGAAGCCGAGCATCGCCATCCCGTCGATCCCGACGGCGTTCTTGTCGAACCCCGCCGCGAGCCCGAACGGGCCGTGCATCCGCAGCCCGAACGCCTCCGTGCGCAGTTCCTTGCAGCGGGGCGCGAGCGCGGCGGCGGCGAAGGTGCGCAGCACGGGGACGCGCACGGCCAGACGGATCCAGCGGAAGGCCAGGAGGTGGGCCTGTTCGGGGTCCATCCGGGAGAAAACCAGGCGGAAGAAAAGCTTGTACATCTCTCAGTGTCCTCACGAAGAGGGGGACACCGTTTCCGATGTCCCCCTCAGGGCTGCTAGTCGCGGGCCGCGGTCAGGTGTTTCGCGTGTTCCTGGAGCGAGCGGACTCCCACATCGCCGTGGTTGAGGGCGTCGATGCCCTGGACCGCCGCGGCGAGCGCCTGGACCGTCGTCAGGCACGGCACGGAGCGTGCCACCGCCGCCGTGCGGATCTCGTAGCCGTCGAGGCGGCCTCCGGTGCCGTAGGGGGTGTTGACGATGAGGTCGACCTCGCCGTCGTGGATCAGCTGGACGACGGTCTTCTCGCCCTGCGGCCCCGTGCCCTCGGACTGCTTGCGCACGATGGTCGCGTTGATGCCGTTGCGCTTGAGCACCTCGGCCGTACCGGAGGTGGCGAGCAGCTCGAAGCCGTGGGCGACCAGCTCGCGCGCCGGGAAGATCATCGAGCGCTTGTCGCGGTTGGCGACCGAGATGAAGGCGCGGCCCTTGGTCGGCAGCGGCCCGTAGGCCCCGGCCTGCGACTTGGCGTACGCGGTGCCGAAGACGGAGTCGATGCCCATGACCTCGCCGGTGGAGCGCATCTCCGGGCCGAGAACCGTGTCGACGCCCCGGCCGTGGATGTCGCGGAACCGCGACCACGGCATCACGGCCTCCTTGACTGAGATCGGCGCGTCGAGCGGGAGCGTGCCGCCGTCGCCGTTCCTCGGCAGCAGGCCCTCCTCGCGCAGTTCCGCGACGGTCGCGCCCAGCGAGATCCGGGCGGCGGCCTTCGCCAGCGGCACCGCGGTCGCCTTCGAGGTGAAGGGGACCGTACGGGACGCGCGCGGGTTGGCCTCCAGGACGTACAGGATGTCCCCGGCCATCGCGAACTGGATGTTGATCAGTCCGCGGACGCCGACACCACGGGCGATGGCCTCCGTCGAGGCCCGCAGCCGCTTGATGTCGAAGCCGCCCAGGGTGATCGGGGGCAGCGCGCACGCCGAGTCGCCGGAGTGGATGCCGGCCTCCTCGATGTGCTCCATGACGCCGCCGAGGTACAGCTCCTCGCCGTCGTACAGGGCGTCGACGTCGATCTCGATCGCGTCGTCGAGGAAGCGGTCGACCAGGACCGGCCGGGAGGGGCTGATCTCGGTGGACTCCGCGATGTACGACGACAGCCGGGTCTCGTCGTACACGATCTCCATGCCGCGCCCGCCCAGGACGTAGGACGGCCGGACGAGGACCGGGTAGCCGATCTCGTCCGCGATGGCCTTGGCCTCCTCGAAGGTGGTCGCGGTCCCGTGCTTGGGCGCCGGCAGCCCGGCCTCGGCGAGCACGCGTCCGAAGGCGCCGCGGTCCTCGGCGGCGTGGATCGCCTCGGGCGAGGTGCCCACGATCGGTACGCCGTTGTCCTTCAGCGCCTGTGCCAGGCCGAGCGGGGTCTGGCCGCCGAGCTGGACCACGACGCCCGCGACCGGGCCGGCCTGCTGCTCCGCGTGGACGATCTCCAGCACGTCCTCCAGCGTCAGCGGCTCGAAGTAGAGGCGGTCGGAGGTGTCGTAGTCGGTGGAGACGGTCTCCGGGTTGCAGTTGACCATCACGGTCTCGTAGCCGGCGTCGCTCAGTGCGAAGGAGGCGTGGACGCAGGAGTAGTCGAACTCGATGCCCTGGCCGATGCGGTTCGGGCCGGAGCCCAGGATGATCACGGCGGGCTTCTCGCGCGGCGCGACCTCGCTCTCCTCGTCATAGGAGGAGTAGAAGTACGGCGTCCTGGCCGCGAACTCGGCGGCACATGTGTCGACCGTCTTGTACACCGGGCGCACTCCCAGCGCGTGCCGCACCTCGCGCACCACGTCCTCGCGCAGCCCGCGGATCTCGGCGATCTGCTGGTCGGAGAAGCCGTGCCGCTTGGCCTCGGCGAGCAGCTCGGCGTCGAGCCGCTCCGCCCCGGCCAGCTCGTCCGCGATCTCCTTGATCAGGAAGAGCTGGTCGACGAACCAGGGGTCGATCCTCGTGGACTCGAAGACCTCCTCCGGCGTGGCACCGGCGCGGATGGCCCGCATCACCGTGTTGATCCGGCCGTCCGTCGGGCGCGCGGCCTCGCGCAGCAGCCCGGCCTTGTCGCCGGGCTCGCCCACGAACGTGAACTGGCTTCCCTTCTTCTCCAGCGAGCGCAGCGCCTTCTGGAACGCCTCGGTGAAGTTGCGGCCGATCGCCATCGCCTCACCGACCGACTTCATGGTCGTGGTCAGCGTGTTGTCGGCGCTGGGGAACTTCTCGAAGGCGAATCGCGGGGCCTTGACGACGACGTAGTCGAGCGTCGGCTCGAAGGAGGCCGGGGTCTCCCGGGTGATGTCGTTGGGGATCTCGTCGAGCGTGTAGCCGACGGCGAGCTTGGCCGCGATCTTGGCGATCGGGAAGCCGGTCGCCTTGGAGGCCAGGGCCGAGGAGCGCGAGACGCGCGGGTTCATCTCGATGACGATGACCCGGCCGTCCTCGGGGTCGACCGCGAACTGGATGTTGCAGCCGCCGGTGTCGACGCCGACCTCGCGGATCACGGCGATGCCGATGTCGCGCAGGATCTGGTACTCGCGGTCGGTCAGCGTCATCGCGGGGGCGACGGTGATCGAGTCGCCGGTGTGCACGCCCATGGGGTCGAAGTTCTCGATGGAGCACACGACCACGACGTTGTCGTGCTTGTCCCGCATCAGCTCCAGCTCGTACTCCTTCCAGCCGAGGATGGACTCCTCCAGGAGCACCTCGGTGGTCGGGGAGAGCGCGAGTCCGGTGCCGGCGATACGGCGCAGTTCCTCCTCGTCGTGCGCGAAGCCGGAGCCGGCGCCGCCCATGGTGAAGGAGGGGCGGACGACGACGGGGTAGCCGCCGAGCCGCTCGACGCCGGCCAGGACCTCGTCCATGGAGTGGCAGATCACGGACCGGGCCGACTCGCCGTGCCCGGTCTTCTCCCGGACCGCCTCCACGACCTCCTTGAACCGGTCGCGGTCCTCGCCCTTGTGGATCGCCTCGACGTTGGCGCCGATCAGCTCCACCCCGTACTTGTCGAGGACACCGTTCTCGTGCAGCCTGATGGCCGTGTTGAGGGCCGTCTGGCCGCCCAGGGTGGGCAGCAGCGCGTCCGGCCGCTCCTTGGCGATGATCTTCTCGACGAACTCGGGCGTGATCGGTTCGACGTAGGTCGCGTCGGCGATCTCCGGGTCGGTCATGATCGTCGCCGGGTTGGAGTTGACCAGGACGACCCTGAGGCCCTCGGCCTTCAGGACCCGGCAGGCCTGGGTGCCGGAGTAGTCGAACTCGGCGGCCTGGCCGATGACGATCGGGCCGGAGCCGATGACCAGGACGGACTGGATATCGGTGCGCTTAGGCACGCTGGCCCTCCATCAGGGATACGAAGCGGTCGAACAGGTAGGCGGCGTCGTGGGGACCCGCTGCCGCTTCGGGGTGGTACTGGACGCTGAAGGCCGGCCGGTCGAGCAGCCGGAGACCCTCCACCACGTTGTCGTTGAGGCACACGTGGGAGACCTCGGCGCGGCCGTAGGGGGTGTCGGAGACCTTGTCGAGCGGGGCGTCGACGGCGAAGCCGTGGTTGTGCGCGGTGACCTCGACCTTGCCGGTCGTGCGGTCCTGCACCGGCTGGTTGATGCCCCGGTGGCCGTACTTCAGCTTGTAGGTGCCGAAGCCGAGCGCACGGCCCAGGATCTGGTTGCCGAAGCAGATGCCGAACAGGGGCGTCCCGCGCTCCAGGACGGCCCGCATGACGGAGACGGCGTGGTCGGCGGTGGCCGGGTCGCCCGGACCGTTGGAGAAGAACACCCCGTCCGGCTGCACGGCGTACACGTCGTCGGCGGTCGCCGTGGCGGGCAGCACATGCACCTCGATGCCGCGCTCGGCCATGCGGTGCGGGGTCATGCCCTTGATGCCGAGGTCGACGGCGGCCACGGTGAACTTCTTCCCGCCGATCGCGGGGACGACGTACGCCTCCTTGGTGGCGACCTCGGCGGAGAGGTCCGCGCCCTCCATCTCGGGCGCCTGGCGCACCTCGGCGAGCATGACGCCCTCGTCGGGCAGCGCGTTGCCGGAGAAGATGCCGACGCGCATGGCGCCCCGCTCGCGCAGGTGGCGGGTGAGGGCCCGGGTGTCGATGCCGGAGATGCCCACGACGCCCTGGTGGCGCAGTTCCTCGTCCAGCGAGCGCTTGGCGCGCCAGTTGGAGGGCACGCGCGCGGGGTCGCGTACGACATACCCCGCGACCCAGATCCGCTTGGACTCGGGGTCCTCGTCGTTGACGCCGGTGTTGCCGACGTGGGGGGCGGTCATCACGACGACCTGGCGGTGGTACGACGGGTCGGTGAGGGTCTCCTGGTAGCCGGTCATACCGGTGGAGAAGACGGCCTCACCGAAGGTCACCCCCACGGCCCCGTAGGCGCGGCCGCGGAAGATCCGGCCGTCCTCCAGGACAAGTACGGCGGGAACCCCGGAGGCTCCCCTGGTGGAGGTCGTCATCGTGCGCCTTCCGTCTTGTTGATCATCTGGTTCAGGGTGTCGACCCAGTCGTTGTGCTCGGCCGCGTGGTCGGAGCGGAACCCGGAGTCGATCAGCCTGTCGCCGTGCGCCCAGGTCACCACCAGCAGACCGCCCTCGGTGAGGACCTTGCCCGCGATGCCCTTGTCGAGCCGGGCCCCGCGCAGCCGCCCGGCCGGGACGAAGAAGTCGCCCGCGCCGGGGCGCACCACCTCCAGGCCCGCGTCCGTCAGTATGAGCTCGACCCGGCTGCGAGTACCCAGGCCGTGCGCCACGATGCGGTCCAGCCACTGCCCTGCGGTGGTGGAGCCGTGGTAGCGGCCGGTCATCTCCAGTCTGGCCGGGCCGGGGTCGTCCGGCGCGCCGGGCAGCTCCGGCAGGTCGCTCTGCAGGATGCCGCGCCACTTCCAGCCCTCGCGCATCAGCCAGTAGACGAGGGCGACGAACAGGGCGAGTCCCACGAGCCAGCCGAGGCGGGCGGCCCAGTCGGTCACTTCCGCCGATTCCCTCTCGGCGGCCAGCAGGTAGAGAGATGTCACGCGAGCTTCCCGTCGACGAGCGTGGCCTTGCCCCGCAGCCAGGTGTGCGTGACACGGCCCGGCAGCTCACGGCCCTCGTAGGGGGTGTTGCGGCTGCGCGAGGCGAAGCCCGCGGGGTCCACGGGCCCACGGTATGCGGTGTCGACGAGGGTGAGGTTGGCCGGCTCGCCTGCCGAGACGGGTCGGCCGTGGCCCGTGGCGCGCCCGATCCCCGCGGGCGCGAAGGACATGCGGTCGGCGACGCCGGCCCAGTCGAGCAGCCCGGTGTCGACCATGGTCTCCTGCACCACGGACAGCGCGGTCTCCAGGCCGACCATGCCCATGGCGGCCGCCGCCCACTCGCAGTCCTTGTCTTCGTGCGGGTGCGGGGCGTGGTCGGTGGCGACGATGTCGATCGTGCCGTCGGCGAGGGCCTCGCGCAGCGCCGTCACGTCGCGTTCGGTGCGCAGCGGCGGGTTGACCTTGTAGACCGGGTTGTAGGTGCGCACCAGCTCGTCGGTGAGAAGGAGGTGGTGCGGGGTCACCTCGGCGGTGACGTCGATGCCCCGGGACTTGGCCCAGCGCACGATCTCGACGGACCCGGCGGTCGACAGGTGGCAGATGTGCACGCGCGAGCCGACGTGGCCGGCGAGCAGGACGTCGCGGGCGATGATCGACTCCTCCGCGACGGCCGGCCAGCCGCCCAGGCCAAGCTCCGCGGAGACGACGCCCTCGTTCATCTGGGCGCCCTCGGTCAGCCGCGGCTCCTGCGCGTGCTGGGCGACGACACCGCCGAACGCCTTCACGTACTCCAGCGCGCGGCGCATGATCACCGCGTCGTGCACGCACTTGCCGTCGTCGGAGAAGACCGTGACGCCCGCCGCCGACTCGTGCATGGCGCCCAGCTCGGCGAGCTGCCTGCCCTCCAGGCCGACGGTGACCGCGCCGACGGGCCGCACGTCGCAGTAGCCGTGCTCGCGCCCGAGCCGCCAGACCTGCTCGACGACGCCGGCGGTGTCGGCGACCGGGAACGTGTTGGCCATGGCGAACACGGCCGTGTATCCGCCGCTCGCGGCCGCCCGGGTGCCGGTCAGCACCGTCTCGGAGTCCTCGCGGCCGGGCTCGCGCAGATGGGTGTGCAGGTCGACCAGGCCCGGCAGCAGCACCTTGCCGCCGGCCTCGACCACCTCGGCGCCCTCGGCATCGAGGCCGGTCCCCACCCGGGCGATCTTCTCTCCGTCGATCAGCACGTCCTGCGGCTCGCCGCCGAGCACCTTCGCACCACGGATCAGGGTCTTGCTCATCTGGCTACTTCTCCTCGGTACGCAGTTCGGAGGCGGACGCGAAGCGCGTCGGTGCAAGGGCGGTGGCGGGCGACGGGTGGGCCACGGCAGGCTCGTTGCCGCCCAGCAGCAGGTACAGGACCGCCATGCGGATGGAGACGCCGTTGGCGACCTGCTCGACGGCGGTGCAGCGCCCGGAGTCGGCGACCTCGGCGGTGATCTCCATGCCGCGGACCATGGGACCGGGATGCATCACGATGGCGTGCTCGGGCATCCGGGCCATGCGGTCGGCGTCGAGGCCGTAGCGGCGTGAGTACTCGCGCTCGGTCGGGAAGAAGGCGGCGTTCATGCGCTCGCGCTGGACGCGCAGCATCATCACCGCGTCGGACTTGGGCAGCGTGCTGTCGAGGTCGTAGGAGATCTCGCACGGCCAGGACCCGGCGCCGACCGGCAGCAGGGTGGGCGGGGCGACCAGGGTCACGTCGGCACCGAGGGTGTGCAGCAGGTCGACGTTGGAGCGGGCGACCCTGCTGTGCAGGACGTCCCCGACGATCGTGATGCGCCTGCCCGCCAGGTCGCGGCCGAGCCCCGCGTCACGGCCGACCAGGCGGCGGCGCATGGTGAAGGCGTCGAGCAGGGCCTGCGTGGGGTGCTGGTGGGTGCCGTCGCCCGCGTTGATCACGGCGGCGTCGATCCAGCCGGAGTTCGCCAGGCGGTACGGGGCTCCGGAGGCGCCGTGCCGGATGACGACGGCGTCGACGCCCATGGCCTCCAGGGTCTGGGCGGTGTCCTTCAGGGACTCGCCCTTGGACACGCTGGACCCCTTGGCGGAGAAGTTGATGACGTCCGCGGACAGCCGCTTCTCGGCGGCCTCGAAGGAGATCCGGGTGCGGGTGGAGTCCTCGAAGAAGAGGTTGACGACGGTGCGGCCGCGCAGGGTCGGCAGCTTCTTGATCGGCCGGTCGGCGACCCGGGCCATCTCCTCGGCGGTGTCGAGGATCAGGACGGCGTCGTCGCGGGTGAGGTCGGCGGCCGAGATGAGATGACGCTGCATCTTTCAGGCTCCGTAAGGCAGTTCATTCGGGAAGCAGGGGTCCGGGGGCCGGGGGGCACAGCCGGGCAGACAGGCGCGCGTCTGGATGCACTCGTGGGGCGCATGGCAGTGGCGTGCGCCCGGGGTGCTACTGCTGTGCGCCTGGGAGGGTCTGCTTCGCGCCGAGCAGCACGGTGTCGCGACCGTCCTCCTCGGCGAGCTGGACCTTGACCGTCTCCCGCAGCGACGTGGGCAGGTTCTTGCCGACGTAGTCGGCGCGGATCGGGAGCTCGCGGTGGCCGCGGTCCACCAGGACCGCGAGCTGGACCGCGCGGGGACGCCCGATGTCGTTCAGGGCGTCGAGGGCGGCGCGGATGGTACGACCGGAGAAGAGCACGTCGTCGACGAGGACGACGAGGCGGCCGTCGATGCCGTCACCGGGGATGTCGGTGCGGGCCAGCGCGCGCGGTGGGTGCATGCGCAGGTCGTCGCGGTACATGGTGATGTCGAGGGAGCCGACCGGGATACCACGGCCGGTGACCTGTTCGAGCTTGGCGGCGAGCCGCCGGGCCAGGAAGACGCCTCGGGTCGGGATGCCGAGGAGCACCACGTCGTCGGCGCCCTTGGCGCGCTCGACGATCTCGTGGGCGATGCGGGTCAGCACCCGCGCGATGTCAGGGCCTTCGAGGACGGGCCGCGCATCGGAATGCTGCGTGTCCATACGAAACGGACCTCCTTCTCCGCCTCACGGGACGGACCTTAAAGGACGTCGGGATTGCGCCATCCACGGTACCAGCCCGCCCCGGGCGGTTGACCGCCGCCTCGGGCCGGGCGTCACCCGTCCGGCGGCATCGCGGTCCGTCTGCCACGGAAGGGTCGGTCCGGACCATTCGGCTTGACGAGGCAGAGTCACGCTGCGTAACCTCACAGTGAGTCACCAGCCGCGCGGCCAGGCCGCACGTCGACACCGTGTCCGGGGAGCCATATGTCCAGCGAATACGCCAAACAGCTCGGGGCCAAGCTCCGGGCCATCCGCACCCAGCAGGGCCTTTCCCTCCACGGTGTGGAGGAGAAGTCCCAGGGACGCTGGAAGGCGGTCGTGGTCGGTTCGTACGAGCGCGGCGACCGCGCCGTCACCGTACAGCGCCTCGCCGAGCTGGCGGACTTCTACGGGGTTCCGGTGCAGGAGCTTCTGCCCGGCACCACTCCGGGCGGAGCCGCCGAGCCGCCGCCGAAGCTCGTCCTCGACCTGGAGCGGCTGGCCAACGTGCCGGCTGAGAAGGCGGGCCCGCTCCAGCGGTACGCGGCGACGATCCAGTCCCAGCGCGGCGACTACAACGGCAAGGTGCTGTCCATCCGCCAGGACGACCTGCGCACGCTCGCGGTCATCTACGACCAGTCGCCCTCGGTCCTCACCGAGCAGCTGATCAGCTGGGGCGTCCTCGACGCGGACGCGCGCCGCGCCGTCGCCCATGAGGAGAGCTGACCGCTCCTTCCTCAGCAGAAACGTGCCGCCGGGGTGGCCGAAACCATGTGGTTGCGGCCACCCCGGCGGCGTTGTACGAGCCGCGGCCGCCGTCGGCGTGCACGAGCGGCAGACGCCAAAGGGCCCGCACCCGATGTGCTGCGGGCCCTCCGGTGCTCGTGCGTCTCAGCTCTCGTCGCGACGCAACGACGGCTTCAGCTCCTTCAGCCGGCCGAGCAGGCCGTTGACGAACGAGGGCGACTCATCCGTGGAGAACTCCTTGGCGAGCTGCACCATCTCGTCGAGCACCACCGCGTCCGGGGTCTCGTCGACCCAGATCAGCTCGTAGGCGCCGAGGCGCAGGATGCTGCGGTCGACGACCGGCATCCGGTCGAGCGTCCAGCCGACCGCGTACTGCGCGATCAGCTCGTCGATGCGCTTCGCGTACGTCGCGTACCCCTCGACCAGCTGCATCGTGTACTCGCTCACCGGCGGCTGCCGGGTGTCGGTCCGCGAGTGCCGGATCCAGTCGGCGAGTACCGTGCGGACGTCGGCCCCGCGCTGGTCACCCTCGAAGAGGATCTGGAAGGCACGCTTACGGGCCGTATTACGGGCAGCCACGGTTAGCTGTTCACCCGGCCGAGGTAGTCGCTCGTGCGGGTGTCCACCTTGATCTTCTCGCCGGTGGTGATGAAGAGCGGGACCTGGATCTGGTGGCCGGTCTCCAGCGTGGCGGGCTTGGTGCCGCCGGTGGAGCGGTCGCCCTGCAGGCCCGGCTCGGTCTCGGCGATGGTCAGCTCGACGGCCGCGGGGAGCTCGACGAAGAGCACCTCGCCCTCGTGCTGCGCGACGGTGGCCTCGAAGCCCTCGACCAGGAAGTTGGCGGCGTCACCGACGGCCTTGCGGTCGACGTGGAGCTGGTCGTACGTCTCCATGTCCATGAAGACGAAGTAGTCGCCGTCCATGTACGAGAACTGCATGTCGCGTTTGTCGACAGTGGCCGTCTCGACCTTGACACCGGCGTTGAACGTCTTGTCGACGACCTTGCCGGAGAGCACGTTCTTGAGCTTGGTGCGCACGAATGCCGGGCCCTTGCCGGGCTTGACGTGCTGGAACTCGACGACGGACCACAGCTGGCCGCCTTCGAGCTTGAGCACCATGCCGTTCTTGAGGTCGTTCGTGGAAGCCACGGTTGCGGAATCTCCTGGACTGACGTACGACCCCGGGGCACGCGCTACAGCGCGAGGAGCTCCTTGGTCGTGATGGTGAGTAGCTCGGGTCCGCCGTCCGCCTCGGGGCGCACGACGAGCGTGTCATCGATCCGGACCCCGCCCCGGCCGGGGAGGTGGACCCCCGGTTCGACGGTGACCGGCACGCAAGCGTCCAGTTTACCCATGGCCGTGGGGGCCAACTGCGGGTCCTCGTCGATTTCGAGTCCCACACCGTGCCCGGTCATCGGCGGGAGACCCTCGCCGTACCCCGCCGAATCCAGCACCTGACGTGCGGCGCGGTCCACGTCACGATATCCGGCGCCGGGTGCCAGGGCCTCGCGTCCGGCCCGCTGGGCCGCGAAGACGAGGTCGTACAACTCGACCTGCCAGTCGGCCGGCGAGGTGCCGATGACGAACGTCCGGCCGATCTCGCAGCGGTAGCCGCGGTGGGCGGCCCCGAGGCAGACGGAGAGGAAGTCTCCCTCCTCCACCCGCCGGTCCGTGGGGCGGTGCCCGCGGCGGCCGGAGTTCGGGCCGGTGGCGACGGAGGTGGTGAAGGCGGGGCCGTCGGCTCCGTGGTCCACGAGCCGGCGCTCCAGCTCCAGGGCGAGATGGCGCTCGGTGCGGCCGACGAGGATCGATTCGAGCAACTCGCTCAGGGCCTGGTCGGCGATCTCCGCACCGATCCGCAGGAGGGAGATCTCCTCCTCGTCCTTGACGAGCCGCATCTGCTCGACGGCGCCGCCGAGGTCGGCGAGCCGCAGCCGCGGCGCGACGGACCCCAGGGCCCGGTGCCGGGCGACGGTGAGGTGGTGCTCCTCGACCGCCAGGGACTCGGCGCCCTGCGCGACGGCCAGGCCGGCCGCGGCGACGGCGGGGTCCCCACCGGGCAGCGGCAGCGGATGCACCCGCACCGCCTCGTCGGGCCGGCCGTCGGCGTGCTGGTCGTCCGGCGGTCCGGCGCACAGCAGGACGTCCTCGCCCGCGCCCAGCAGCAGCACGGCGCCCCGGGGCGCCGTGCCCGCGAGATAACGCACGTTGGCGGGGCGGGAGACCAGCGCCGTCGCGCTGCCGCCCGCGCTGCAGCGTTCCCTCAGCCGCTCCCGGCGGGCCGCGTACACCTCTGACATGACCCGAGCCTAAGAGCGCCGGCCGGATGCCGCCGCTCCAGAGCGGCCGGACGGGCGGCGGGGCACCCGGGGCCCAGGGCCTCACCAGGCGGGCGGGCTCGCGATCGACCGCGCCAGCACCTCGTCCAGCACCCGGGCCGTCCCCTCCACATCGAGCTGGGAATTGTCGATGATCGGCAGCCCGGAGCCGTACCAGCCGGCCATGCGGCCGTGGATCCGGGCGACCTCCTCGTCGCTGAGGCGGCGGTTGCCGCTGCGCTCCGCGTTGCGCTCCAGGACGATCTCCAGACCCGGGAGGAGGACCACCGGCAGCAGACCGGGTCCCACATGCCGTTTCCAGCCGCCGAGGCCGACGACCGGGCGGTCCGGGAAGACGGCGTCGTCGAGGATGCACGAGATGCCGTTGGCCAGGAAGTTGCGGGCCGCGAAGCCGCAGGTGCGGCGGGCGAGACGGTACTGCGCCTCCGAGTGGTCGTTCCACCCCGACTGCGGGTCGGCGAAGCCCGAGCGCACCCATTCGCGGACGTCGTCGAGGCTGATGTGGGCCGTCGGGACGCGGCGGTGGTCGGCCCAGCACTTCGCGACGCTGGTCTTGCCCGCGCCCGCGGGGCCGATGAGCAGCACGGCGAGCGTGGTGGACGAGGGATCCGGGGCGCTCGCTGCGGGCGGTGCGCTCGGCATGCCGACCGGGCAGCCGGGCGGGAGCCGCACATGGCCCGTGGTGTCCGGCGCGGGCGGGGCGGGTGGCCCGGGCGCGTGCTGCGGCGGTACGTGCGCGTGCGGTGCCGCGAAGCCCGGCGCCGCCGCGGGCGGGGTCTGTGGTGCGGGGCCCGGACGGGCGCCCGGCTGTCCCGGGTGGTGTGCGGCCGGTGACCAGGCGGTCGCCGGACCGTGCCCCGGCTGGTGGGGCGGCGGCAGCGGAGCTCCCACTGCGTGCTGCATCCGGTGCCACTCCGTCTCGTGCAGGCGATCGACGCTGGCAGCGGGGCGTGGCACCCCGCTCCCCACCGAACGGTACCGTCCCCGGCCGCCGTTGTGTGAACGCCCTGCAGCGCCCCGAAGTGCCCATCGCCCCGGGTAAATCGGGGCAACCGGCGCCCAGCGGAACGAGTCACCCGCCCCATGGCCCCGGGAGGGGACTACTCCCCCACTTCGCCGTAGGCGGCGAGCAGGACCGCCGGGTCGGGACCTTCCAGCAGGGTCGGCTTGGCCAGGCCGTCCAGGACGACGAAGCGGAGCAGATCACCGCGGGACTTCTTGTCGACCTTCATGGCCTCCAGCAGCTTCGGCCACTGGTCGTACCGGTAGTGCAGCGGCAGCCCCACCGACTCCAGGACGGTGCGGTGGCGGTCGGCGGTCTCGTCGTCCAGCCGGCCCGCCAGACGGCCGAGCTCGGCGGCGAAGTGCATACCGACCGCGACGGCCGCGCCGTGCCGCCAGGTATAGCGCTCGTTCTTCTCGATGGCGTGGCCGAGCGTGTGCCCGTAGTTGAGGATCTCCCTGCGGCCCGACTCCTTCAGGTCGGAGGAGACCACCTCGGCCTTGACCCTGATGGAGCGTTCGATCAGCTCCGCGGTGTGCGGGCCCGCCGGACTGCGGGCGGCCTGCGGGTCGGCCTCGATCAGCTCCAGGATCACCGGGTCCGCGATGAAACCGGCCTTGATGACCTCGGCCAGCCCGGAGACGTAGTCGTTGACCGGGAGGGACTCCAGCGCGGCCAGGTCGCACAGCACCCCGGCAGGGGGATGGAAGGCGCCCACCAGGTTCTTGCCCTCGGCCGTGTTGATGCCCGTCTTGCCGCCGACCGCCGCGTCCACCATGGCCAGCACGGTGGTGGGGATCGCGATCCAGCGCACACCGCGCAGCCAGGTCGCGGCCACGAACCCGGCCAGGTCGGTGGTCGCACCGCCGCCCACCCCCACGATGACATCCGTGCGGGTGAAGCCGGACTGGCCCAGCGCCTTCCAGCAGTAGGCGGCGACCTCGGCGGTCTTGGCCTCCTCCGCGTCGGGCACCTGGATGGCCACGGCCTCGAAGCCCTGCTCCGCGAGGTCGGCGCGCAGCGCCTCGCCGGTCCCCTCCAGCGCCCGCGGGTGGATCACCGCGACCCGCTTGGCCCTGTCGCCGATCAACCCGGCGAGTTCGCCAAGGAGTTGACGGCCGACCAGGACCTCGTAGGGGTCGGTGTCGGCGGAGCCGCCGACCTGGATCCGAGTCACTGCCTCACTCATGCTTCTTTCAACTCCACTGCTTCCAGAACCGCTTGGGCGACCTCTTCGGGGCTGCGGCCGTCGGTGGCCACCACCGCCGTGGCGACCTCCTCGTAAAGACGGCGGCGCGCCTCCATCAGCTCCCGCCACTGCTTGCGCGGGTTGACCGCCAGCAGCGGCCGGGCGGCGTTCAGGCCGGTGCGCTTGACTGCCTCCTCGACGTCCATCGACAGGTACACCACGCACTGCCCGGCGAGCGACGCCCGCGTCTCGTCCTCCAGCACGGCGCCGCCGCCCAGGGCGAGGACCCCCTCGTGCTCGGCGAGCGCCGTGCGTACCGCCGCCTTCTCCAGGGCGCGGAAGACCGGCTCGCCCTCCTCCACGAAGATGTCGGCGATCGGGCGGCCCTGCCCGGCCACGATGTCGTCGTCGGTGTCCCGGTAGCCCACGCCCAGCCGCTCCGCGAGCAGCCGCCCCACGGTGGACTTGCCCACCCCCATCGGGCCGATGAGGACCACCGCCGGCGCGCTCACCGGATCTCCAGGTGGTCGAGGTAGGAGCGGACGTTGCGACGGGTCTCGGCCACGCTGTCACCGCCGAACTTCTCCGCCACCGCGTCCGCCAGGACGAGGGCCACCATCGCCTCCGCGACGATCCCTGCCGCCGGCACCGCGCACACGTCGGAGCGCTGGTGGTGGGCCTGGGTGGGCTCGCCCGTCGCGACGTCCACGGTCTTCAGCGCGCGGGGCACGGTCGCGATCGGCTTCATCGCCGCCCGCACCCGCAGCAGCTCACCGGTGGACAGACCGCCCTCGGTTCCTCCGGAGCGGCCCGTCGCGCGCCTGAGGCCCTCGGGTGTCGTGAGGATCTCGTCGTGCGCCTTGGAGCCCGGCACGCGCGCCAGCTCGAAGCCGTCGCCGACCTCCACACCCTTGATCGCCTGGATGCCCATCAGCGCCGCGGCGAGCCGCGCGTCCAGCCGGCGGTCCCAGTGCACGTGCGAGCCCAGGCCCACGGGCACGCCGTAAGCCAGGACCTCGACGACACCGCCGAGCGTGTCGCCGTCCTTGTGCGCCTGGTCGATCTCCGCGACCATCGCCTTCGACGCGTCCGCGTCCAGGCAGCGCACCGGGTCGGCGTCCAGACGCTCGACGTCCGCCGGGGCCGGGTACACCCCGTACGGCGCCTTCGCCGCCGCCAGCTCCACCACATGCGAGACGATCTCGATGCCGGCCGTCTCCTTCAGATACGACCGCGCCACCGCGCCGAGCGCCACACGGGCCGCGGTCTCGCGGGCCGACGCCCGCTCCAGGACCGGCCGGGCCTCGTCGAAGCCGTACTTCTGCATGCCCGCCAGGTCGGCGTGGCCGGGGCGGGGGCGGGTCAGCGGCGCGTTGCGGGCCAGCTCGGCCAGTTCCGCCGGGTCGACCGGGTCGGCCGCCATGACCTTCTCCCACTTGGGCCACTCGGTGTTGCCCACCATGATCGCGACCGGGGAGCCGAGGGTGAGCCCGTGCCGGACGCCGCCGAGGAAGGTGACCTCGTCCCGCTCGAACTTCATCCGGGCACCGCGTCCGTAGCCGAGCCGCCGCCGGGCCAGGTGGTCCGCCACCATCTCCGTGGTGATCGGCACGCCGGCGGGAAGGCCCTCCAGCGTGGCGACGAGTGCGGGTCCATGGGACTCCCCCGCGGTCAGCCAACGCAACCTGCTCAACGGTGCTCCTCATGCTCGCGCCTGGAACTGCGGTGGCGCGACCGGGTGCGCGGCCCTGGCCCGCCGCCTCCGATCCTCCCACGTCCGGGGGCCGGGGCCGGTCGCGGTCCATCAAACGGACGCGGAGGCCGGACGTCAACGCTCCGACAGGGCCTTCTCGCCGGCCCTGCGCATGGCGTCCAAGGGGGCCGGGGAGCGGCCCGTCATCTGCTCGACCTGCAGCACGGCCTGGTGCACGAGCAGGTCCATGCCGCTGACGACGGCACCGCCGGACGCGCTCCACCGGGCGGCGAGCGCGGTGGGCCAGGGATCGTACAGCACGTCGAACAGGGTCGCCGGATGCTCCGGGACGGCGGCGGCCAGCGCGTCCGTCGTCCCGGCCGGTGTGGTGGCCACGACCAGCGGGGCACGCAGCGCCCGATCGGCGTCCGCCCAGTCCGCGGTGCGGACGCCGACGCCGAGCCGCTCGCCCCACTGCCGCATCTCGGCGGCCCGCGCCTCACTGCGGACGTAGGCGACGACCTCGCCGGTGCAGATCCGGGCCAGGGCGGCCAGCGCGGAGGACGCGGTGGCGCCCGCGCCGAGGACCGCGGCGGAGGCGACCTCCTCGATGCCGCGCTCGCGCAGTGCGGCGACCATCCCGGGGATGTCGGTGTTGTCGCCGACGCACCGCCCGTCGTCGGTGAACACGACGGTGTTCACGGCCTGCACCGAGACCGCCGTGTCGCTGATCGAGTCGAGCAGCGGGATGACGGCCCGCTTGAGCGGCATGGTCAGGGACAGCCCGGCCCACTCGGGCCCGAGCTTCTCGACGAACCCGGGCAGCGCCTCCTCGTCGACCTCGAACCGGTCGTAGGACCAGTCCGTCAGCCCCAGCTCGTCATAGGCGGCGCGGTGCAGCACCGGAGAGAGGGAGTGGGCGATCGGGGAGCCGAGGACGGCGGCTCGGCGCTTGCTGACGGTGCCCGTCATTGGCCCTTCTTCTGCTCTTCGAGGTACTTCTCGCGGTTGCGGTTCTGCTCTTCGTTGGTTTCGGCGAAGAGCGTCTCGTTCTCGTTGACCGAGACGAAGTAGTACCAGTTTCCCTCGGCCGGGTTGAGGGCGGCCTCGATGGCCACCTCTCCGGGGTTGTCGATCGGCCCGGGGGGCAGTCCCTTGATCTTGTACGTGTTGTACGGGTCGTTGATCTGCCGCAGCGCGTCGACGGAACCCGTCGCCAGCTTGGACTGGCCGCGCAGGTAGTTCACCGTCGAGTCGAAGTCGAGCAGGCCGTAGGTCTCGGTGTTGTCGGGCTTGAGCCGGTTGTAGACGACCGTGGCGACCTTCTCGAAGTCGTGCTTGTACTTGCCCTCGGCCTGGACGAGGCTCGCGACCGTCAGGACCTGCAGCGGGCTCTGCAGGTTGAGGCTCTCCGCCTTGTCCTGGATGCCGAACTCGGCGTACTTCTCCTTGGCCATGTCGACCATCTGCTTGAGGACGTCCTCGGGCTTCATGCCCTTGGCGACCGGATAGCTGGACGGATACAGGAATCCCTCCAGCGGATCCTTGATGCTCTTGGCGCTGTTGGCCCAGTCGGGAAGGCCGAAGGTCTTCCACTCCTTCCGGGCGATGTCCCGGGTGGTGCCCGACTTGAGCTTCAGACGCTCGTCGATCGCCGTGTAGATCCTGGAGTTGCGCCAGCCCTCGGCGATGATCAGGTTGTTCTTGCTCTTCGGGCTGAGCATCAACTGCACCGCGGCGGCCGCCGACATGTGCTTGTTCAGCGTGTACGTGCCCGCCTGGATGCTCTTGCCGTTGGGGTTCTGCTCCTGCGCCGCGACGAACGCGTCGACGCTCTTGACGACACCGGCCTGTTTCAGCACCTGGCCGATGGCGTAGCCGCCGGAGCCCTTCGGAATGGTGACGGTCACCTGCTCGCCGTTGCCGTCGCCCGCGTAGTCGGGCGCCGGGCCGAAACGATTTTGGTAGAACTGGTAACCGAGATATCCGACTCCGCCGACACCTCCGACGAAGACCAGGACAACCACCAGGCAGGCGACGCCGCTGCGGCCCTTCTTGCCCTTGCCGCCGCGCCCCCGCCGCTCACCGCGGCCCCGGCGGCCGTCCGGTCCGTCGTCGGCGTCGTCATCGTCGTCGCCGCCCGCGAAGAAGGCGTGTTCGCCCTCGTCGGGGCCGGGGTCCCAGTCGGTCTCGGGCTCCGGCTCGGCGCGCCGCCGGTGCGGTGGCTCGGGCGGCGGATACGCGTCGGGCGTCTGGTAGAGGTCGGGCTGTCCGCCGGCGTAGGTGCCCGGCTGGGCGCCGTACGGGTCCACCGGGTCGGCGGGGTAGGGGACATGCTGCCCGCCGCCGTCCCAGCCGCCGTTGCCGTACTCCTGCTGCGGCTGACCGCCGTAGTGCGGTCCGCCCTGCTGCGGGTACTGCGGCCCGCCCTGGCCCTGCGGGTACTGCGGCCCGCCCTGGCCCGCGTACTGCCGGTAGTCCTGCTGCCCCTGGCCGTACACGCCCTGGTGGGCGCCCTCCCAGTCGCCGTAGTGCTGCTGCGGCTGCTGGGGATACTGCTGCTGCGGCTGGCCCCCGTAGGGGGACGGGGCCACACCGGCCTGCTGCCCTCCCCATCCGACGTCCCCGTACAACGGGTCCTCCGGATCCCACGGTGCGGAGCCTGGGCCCCGGCCATACTCAGTCATCGATCCCCTAGAGCCGCGAGGCGGCGGTCACGCAGCGTGTCTGGCCCGGCTTCCGGTCCGCCTCTTTGCTGTGCGGTGGCTGTTCCAACACCATCGCATCGCGCGGAACGTTACCGTATCGCGATCAGATGACCACTTCGACGCCCTCGCCGGGAGATTTCCCTGACACCCGTTCGGATTCCAGGGCCTGCTGCAGGATGACGACGGCGGCGGCCTGGTCGATGACGGACCGGCCCTTCCTGGCCTTCACGCCCGAGGCGCGCAGTCCCTGACCGGCCGTCACCGTGGTCATCCGCTCGTCCACGAGCCTGACCGGAACGGGCGCCGCCCAACGCGCCAGTTCCCGGGCGAAGCCGCGGACCTTGGCCGCCGCGGGGCCCTCGCCCCCCGAGAGGGAGCGGGGGAGGCCGACGACGATCTCAATCGGCTCGTACTCCTCGACGAGCTGCTTCAACCGGCGGTGAGCCGCCGGAACGTCCCGCCCCGGCACCGTCTCCACCGGTGTGGCGAGGATCCCGTCGGGGTCGCAGGAGGCGACCCCGATGCGGGCGTCGCCGACATCGATGGCGAGCCGGCGTCCTCTTCTCATGCTCGTGACCGTTTCCTGCTCGTTCCTACCGGGCGCTCTCGGCGACCAGGCGCTCGACGGCGTCCACCGCGTCGGCGACGGCGGCCGGGTTCTGGCCGCCGCCCTGGGCGACGTCCGGCTTGCCGCCACCGCCGCCGCCGAGGGTCTTCGCAGCCGCACGGACGAGGTCGCCGGCCTTCAGACCGCGCTCGCGGGCGGCCTCGTTGGTGGCGATGACCGTCAGCGGCTTGCCGCTCGTGACGGCGAAAAGGGCGACCACGGCGGCCCGGCCGCCCTGGATGCGGCCGCGCACGTCCAGGACCAGCTTGCGCAGGTCGTCGGCGGTGGTGCCGTCCGGCACCCGGCCGGTGACCAGGGCGACGCCACGGACGTCCTTGGCGGACTCGGCCAGCCCGGCGGCGGCCTGCAGCACCTTCTCGGCGCGGAACTTCTCGATCTCCTTCTCGGCGTCCTTCAGCTTGCCGAGCATGCCCGCGACCTTCTCCGGCAGCTCCTCCGGGCGCCCCTTGAGCAGCTCGGTGAGCTGGTTGACGACCGTGTGCTCACGGGCGAGGAAGGTGTAGGCGTCGACGCCGACCAGGGCCTCGATGCGCCGTACACCGGAGCCGATCGAGGACTCGCCGAGCAGCTTCACCAGACCCAGCTGGGCGGTGTTGTGCACATGCGTGCCGCCGCACAGCTCCTTGGAGAAGTCGCCGATGGTGACGACCCGGACCCGCGCGCCGTACTTCTCGCCGAACTCGGCGATGGCGCCCTGCTTCTTGGCCTCGTCGATCCCCATGATGTCGGCACGCACGTCCAGGTCGCGGGCCAGCACCTCGTTGATCTTCTGCTCGACGTCGGTCATCACCGAGTGCGGGACCGCGGACGGGGAGCCGAAGTCGAAGCGGAAGCGGCCGGGCTGGTTCTCGGAGCCGGCCTGGGCGGCCGTGGGGCCGAGGGCGTCGCGCAGCGCCTGGTGGGTGAGGTGGGTGGCCGAGTGGGCGCGGGCGATGGCCTTGCGGCGGCGGATGTCGATCGAGGCGTGGGCCTTGGCGCCGACGGTGACCTCGCCGACCTGGACGACGCCCTTGTGGACGTAGACGCCCGGGACCGGCTTCTGGGTGTCGCGGACCTCGATGACGGCACCGGAGTCCACCCTGATGCGGCCGGTGTCGCCGATCTGGCCGCCGCCCTCGGCGTAGAACGGGGTGCGGTCCAGGACGACCTCCACCTCGTCGCCCTCGGTGGCGGCCGGGGAGGAAACGCCGTCCACGAGGATGCCGACGACCGTGGACTCACCCTCGGTGTCGGTGTAGCCGATGAAGTCGGTCTCACCGGCGCTGTCGGCGATCTCGCGGTAGGCGCCGAGGTCGGCGTGGCCGGTCTTCTTGGCCTGGGCGTCGGCCTTGGCGCGCTCCCGCTGCTCCTTCATCAGGCGGCGGAAGCCCTCCTCGTCCACGGACAGGCCCTGCTCGGCGGCCATCTCCAGGGTGAGGTCGATCGGGAAGCCCCAGGTGTCGTGGAGCAGGAACGCCTTGTCGCCGGGCAGCACCGCGCCGCCGGCGGCCTTGGTCTCGCTCACGGCGGAGTCGAGGATGTTGGTGCCGGCCTTCAGCGTCTTGAGGAAGGCGGCCTCCTCGGCCAGGGCGACCTTCTCGATGCGCTCGCGGTCGGTGACGAGTTCGGGGTACTGCAGGCCCATCATCGCGATCACGGTGTCGATCAGTTCCTCGACGACCGGGCCGGTGGCGCCGAGGAGGCGCATGTTACGGATGGCGCGGCGCATGATGCGGCGCAGGACGTAGCCGCGGCCCTCGTTGCCGGGGGTCACACCGTCGCCGATGAGCATCGTGGCGGTGCGCATATGGTCGGTGACCACGCGCAGGGAGACGTCCGAGTCGTGGGCGTCGCCGTAGGACACGCCGGTCAGCTCGGTGGCCTTCTTGATCACGGCCATGGAGGTGTCGATCTCGTACATGTTCTGCACGCCCTGCAGAATCATGGCGAGCCGCTCCAGGCCGAGACCGGTGTCGATGTTCTTGTTCGGCAGGTCGCCGAGGATCTCGAAGTCCTCCTTGCCGGTGCCCTCGCCGCGCTCGTACTGCATGAAGACGAGGTTCCAGATCTCCACGTACCGCTCGTCGTTGACGGCGGGGCCGCCCTCGACGCCGAACTCGGGGCCGCGGTCGTAGTTGATCTCGGAACAGGGGCCGCAGGGGCCGGGCACGCCCATGGACCAGAAGTTGTCCTTCATGCCCAGCCGCTGGATGCGCTCGGTCGGCACACCGATGACGTCGCGCCAGATCTGCTCGGCCTCGTCGTCGTCCTTGTAGACGGTGATCCACAGGCGCTCGGGCTCCAGGCCGTAACCGCCCTTGTCCTGGGGGGCGGTGAGCAGCTCCCAGGCGAGCTTGATGGCGCCTTCCTTGAAGTAGTCCCCGAAGGAGAAGTTGCCGCACATCTGGAAGAAGGTGCCGTGCCTCGTGGTCTTGCCGACCTCTTCGATGTCGGGCGTGCGCACGCACTTCTGGACGCTGGTGGCGCGCGGGAACGGCGGCCTGACCTCACCCAGGAAGTAGGGCTTGAAGGGCACCATCCCGGCCGGGACGAGGAGCAGAGTCGGGTCGTCCGCGATGAGCGACGCCGAAGGGACGACGGTGTGACCGCGCTCCTCGAAGAAGCTCAGCCAGCGGCGGCGGATCTCGGCCGACTCCATCAGTGGTCCTCATTCCGGTTGTACGAGTGCGTCGAGTTCTCGACGTACTTCGGGCTGTTGCGGTTCTCGATGGCGGGGTGCCGCCGGGGGGCGGGGAGCTGGTCGACGGGCGCGTCCAGGCCCAGCGCCTCGCCCAGTTCGGTCTCCCGCTGGAGCATGCCCGCGCGGACGTCGAACGCGAAGTCCACGGCGCGGTCCTTGAGCCGGTGGCCCGCGGCGAGCGCTTTGTCCGCCGCCTGCGCGGCGAGGCTCTCGGGGGTCAGCTGCTTCAGCTTGCGGTTGACCTTGGTGGTGGCCCACACCCCGGCGGCGACGCCCGTGGTGAACCAGAACGTACGGCGGAACATCGCTCGGTCAGTCTCTCTCTTCCCGGGTGTTCCGCTTCCCCCGTCGCGGAGACGGGACGGTGCGGCCCACGATCACGGTACGCCGGGGCGCCTTGGCGGGCACGTTCTCCCTACGGCCGGCGATCGCCCGGCGCACGCCGTAGCCGAACGCCGCGACCTTGACCAGGGGGCCGCCGAAGGTGGACGCGACGGTCGTCGACAGCGCCGAGGCGTTCGACGTGACCTCCTGGACGTCCGACGCGATCGCGTCGACCCGGTCTATCTGGGTCTGCGCCGAGCGCACCGCGGTGGAGGCGTCCGCCAGCAGCGGCACGGCCTGCTCCGTCACGTCCGCCACCAGCTTCGTGGTCGCCTTGAGCGTCTGGGCCAGCCTCGCCAGCGCGACGGCGAGGAAGGAGACCAGGATCGCCCAGAAAACGGCCACCAGGATCCCGGCCACCTCTCCACCGGACACCGTGTGCACCCGCTCCCCTAGAACGTGCCTGAACATCGAAAAGTCGTCTCCCGAGCCTATCGCGCCGGGGCGGCCGGTCCGTACCGGATTAGGGCCTGTCTGGGGTTGCGATCTGGATCAGGGAGCGGGGCATGGTGCGTGCGATCGCAAGGCGCCGGAATGTCCTCGTAGCGGAGCTGCTAGGGGGTGTTTCGAAAGTCCTGTGCGGTGCCCGCGGTGTCCGGTGCGTCCTCTCGGCGTACCGGACGAAAGCCCTCGTACTGGACGTACTCGGGGTTCCGGCCGGTGCGGCGAGTGCGGGTGCCCCCTGCTCGAAGAGCCTGGGGGAGCGTGCCGGGCGCCGTGGGTGCTGTGCGGGACTTTCGAAACACCCCCTCGGACATTCCGGCAACGCGGCGAGCATGCTGCCACGCCCCGCGAGCCCAGATCACGACCCCAGACAGGCCCTGGGAGCCGCGCGCATGGAGTCAGGGGAAGCGCCGGTGCGGACCGCACGCGCCCGCCGCGTTCCGTGCACGCCGGGCCGGTTCGCCGGCGGGGCGGACGGGCCCGTGCACGCGTCGGCCCGCCGGCTCGCCCGCCCGGGAGGGCGGGGAGCCGGCGGGCCGGCGTGCTGGGAGTACTGCGTCCGATGAGAGCGATCAGCGGGCGTAGTACTCGACGACGAGCTGCTCGTCGCAGATCACCGGAACTTCCTTGCGGTTGGGCTCGCGGTCCAGGCGGAACGCCAGGGCCTTGAGGTTCACCTGGAGGTAGCGCGGGGTCTCGCCCTCGGGGGCGAAGCCACCCTCGCGGGCGATCTGGAAGAGCGTCTTGTCACGGCTGCGCTCGCGGACCATCACGACGTCGTCGGGACGGACGCGGAACGACGGCTTGTCGACCTTCTGGCCGTTGACCTCGATGTGGCCGTGCACGACCATCTGACGGGCCTGGTAGATCGTGCGGGCGATGCCCGAACGCAGGACCAGCGCGTCGAGACGCCGCTCGAGCTCGACGATCAGCGCCTCACCGGTCTTGCCCTGCACCTTGGAGGCACGCTCGTAGGCGCGCACCAGCTGACGCTCGGAGATGTCGTACTGAGCACGCAGACGCTGCTTCTCCAGCAGACGGACCTTGTAGTCCGAGTTCTGCTTGCGACCGCGGCCGTGCTCGCCCGGCGGGTAGGGGCGGGCCTCGAAGTACTTGACGGCCTTCGGGGTCAGCGCGATACCGAGGGCACGCGACTTCTTGACCTTGGGGCGGGACTGGTTCGCCATGAACCGAACACCTCGTGTTTCTGTCTGTAACCGGCTTCACCAGGGTTAGGGGAGGTCGCATCCGCAGCCGGGGAATCCCTGCGGGTCCGCGGGGGACCTACCGGGCAGCCGCTCCCCTGGTCTGGGCACATACGTGCAGCACGCGAGTGGCCCACCGACCCGTCCCGGGACTGCCGGGGAGGTGGTGGGCTGCCCGCGACACCGTTCGACGGTGCGCGACGCTCCTGGATCCCCGTGCCGTACGGCGACGGGGTTCCGGCTGGATGTCCCGCTCTGGTGGCGCCGGCCGCCTCTTGTCGAGGTGCCGGACACGGGACGCAGCGCTTCGCGCAAGTCTACAGGGTGGCTAGGACTGCTTCCGTCCGAGGTGATTGCGGGTCCATTCCACCGCGTCCGCGTACCGCGTCTCGGCTCCGTGACGGGTCGGCCGGTAGTACGTGCGCTCCCTGAGCGCGTCCGGGGCGTACTGCTGGGCGGCGATGCCCTCGGGGAGGTCGTGCGGATACACATACCCCTGCGCGTGGCCGAGCTTGGCGGCGCCCTTGTAGTGCCCGTCGCGCAGGTGCGGGGGCACCGGGCCGGCCAGTCCCCTGCGGACGTCCTCCATGGCGGCACCGATCGCCGTGGTCGCCGAGTTGGACTTGGGGGCCAGGGCGAGGGCGATGGTGGCGTGGCTGAGGGTCAGCGCGGCCTCCGGGAAGCCGATCATCGCGACGGCCTGGGCGGCGGCGACGGCGATCGGCAGCGCGTTGGGATCGGCGAGGCCGATGTCCTCGCTGGCGGAGATCACCAGACGGCGGGCGATGAACCGGGGGTCCTCGCCGGCCTCGATCATCCGGGCCAGGTAGTGCAGCGCGGCGTCCACGTCCGAGCCGCGGATCGACTTGATCAGGGCACTCGCCACGTCGTAGTGCTGGTCGCCGCCGCGGTCGTACGTCACCGCCGCGCGGTCGACGGTCTCCTCCAGGGTCGTCAGGCCGATCTCCGGCTCGCCCTTGTCGAGCGCGGCCCCGGCCGCGGCCTCCAGGGCGGTGAGGGCGCGCCGGGCGTCGCCGCCGGCGATGCGCAGCAGATGGTCCTCGGTGTCCTCGGGGAGCGTGAGGGCGCCCCGCAGCCCGCGCTCGTCGGTCAGGGCCCGGCGCAGCAGGCCGCGCACGTCGTCGTCCGTGAGCGGTTCGAGGGTGAGCAGGAGGGAGCGGGACAGCAGCGGGGAGATCACCGAGAAGTACGGATTCTCCGTGGTCGCCGCGATCAGCGTCACCCAGCGGTTCTCGACGGCCGGGAGCAGGGAGTCCTGCTGGGCCTTGCTGAAGCGGTGGATCTCGTCGAGGAAGAGGACGGTCTCCTTGCCGAAGCCGCCGCTGGCGCGGCGGGCGCCGTCGATGACCGCGCGGACCTCCTTGACGCCCGCGGTGATCGCCGACAGTTCGACGAAGCGCTTGTTCGTGGCCTTCGAGACGACGTAGGCCAGCGTCGTCTTGCCGGTGCCGGGCGGGCCCCAGAGGATGACCGAGGAGGGACCCGCGGGCCCGCCGCCGCCCTCGCCGACCAGTCTCCGCAGCGGTGATCCCGGCTTGAGCAGGTGCTGCTGGCCCACCACCTCGTCGAGGGTGCGCGGGCGCATGCGGACCGCCAGGGGGCTGCCGGCCGGGTCCTTCTCCTGGCGTTCTTCTGCGGCTGCGGTGAACAGGTCGGGCTCCACGCCCAAAACCCTATGTCACCCCGCCGACAACGCCGCCGGCGCCGGTCAGGCCCAGAGCTTGTCGCCCCACCGGGTAAGGATCAGCATGGCGATGACGCCGGTGTGCGTGACCGGAAGGACCCAGGTGAACTCGGCGAGGAAGTTCTTCACCGGACGCGGGGCGGGCAGGAAGTCGTTGCGGACGTTGAACGAGGTCACGTACCAGAACATGGTGAGCGTCGCGACCCAGGCCAGCGAGCACCACAGGCACAGTGCGTTGATCCGGTACAGCGACTGGAACTGCAGCCAGGTGCAGAAGCCCACGCCGAAGAGGGTGCCGGCGTTGAAGGTCAGCCAGTACCAGCGCGGGAAGCGGACGCGGGTGAGCAGGCTCATGCCGACGGCGATGACGATGCCGTAGGCGACGAGGCCGAGCATCGGGTTGGGGAACCCGAAGACGGACGCCTGCTTGCTCTCCATGACGCTGCCGCAGGACACGATCGGGTTGATGCTGCAGCCGGGGGTGAACGTCTTCCCGCTCACCTTGCCCTCAAGGATCTTGATCTTGTCGATCGTGATCACCCAGGCGGCGAGCAGGCCGGCCGCACCCGTGATCACGAGCAGCAACGCGAAGGCACGGCTGCCGCCCGCGGTGCGGGGCGGGTCCGTGCGCTCCGGCTCGGTGGACCCGGTCGAGACGTCCCTGACTGTCGTCTTGCTCATCACGCCGCTTCCGATGCTCGGGAGAGGAACCTGGCTCGCCGCCATTGTGCCGCACGAGGACGGGTGTCCACCGCTCGATGGGCACAAGGAGGTACGCACGGTGCCCCCGGAGCGTTCGATTCCGGCCGAGGCTGTTCGGTACGACCACACACGCGAACGGGCTCGCGGTGAACGTACGGGGGCTGCGCAAGCAGTACGGGGACGTGACCGCGGTCGACGGAATCGATCTCGGGATCCGGCGGGGCGAGGTGTTCGGCCTGCTCGGCCCCAATGGCGCGGGCAAGACGACCACCGTGGAGATGCTCCAGGGCAACCGCGACCGGGACGCGGGCGAGGTGTCCTGCTCGGGGTGGATCCGGCGCGTGGCACGCGCGCGTGGCGCTCGAGAGTGGGGATCGTCCGGCAGGACGAACCGGCGCCCGCGGAGTTGACGGTCCGCGAGACGGTACCGCACGTCGAGCGCCGCCCTCCGCAGTCCCAAGCAGCCGGTCGGGGGTGGACCACAGGACTGCGGCGGTGACCACCGCGATGTGGAGGGGGGTGCTGTGACGTTCGGGTGCGCAGCTCGCTGTCCCGGGTGCTCCGACCGCCGTTCCCCGCCGACGCGGGGGTGATCCAGGCGCCATGAAGAACGCGAACCGAAGCGGAGCGTGGCCCCCGCCGACGCGGGGTGCCGGGCCGGACGGCCGCGTGCCGTCCGGCCCGGCTGTCACGCGAGCCGTGCTCGCAGCGTTTCCACCGTCTCCCCCAAGGGGACCGCGTGCTGCTCGCCGGACTCCATGTCCTTGAGCTGGACGACCCCTTCTGCCAAGTCACGCCCGCCCAGCACGAGGGCGTAGCGCGCGCCGGACCGGTCGGCCGCCCTCATCGCCGCCTTGAGGCCCTTGCCGCCGTAGGAGAAGTCCGCCGCGATGCCCGCCTTGCGCAACTCGGTGACCTTGGCGAACAGGACGCGACGGGCCTCCTCGCCCAGCGGGACCGCGAACACACTGGTGCCGGCGGGCAGTTCGAGCTCCACGCCCTCGGCCTCCAGGGCCAGCACCGTGCGGTCGACGCCCAGCGCCCAGCCCACCGAGGGCAGCGAGGGGCCGCCGATCATCTCCGAGAGGCCGTCGTAGCGGCCGCCGCCGCCCACCGCGGACTGGGAGCCCAGACCGTCGTGGACGAACTCGAAGGTGGTCCGCGTGTAGTAGTCCAGGCCGCGCACCAGTTTCGGGTCGTCCTCGAAGGCCACGCCCGCCGCGGTGATCAGCTCGCGGACCTCCTCGTGGTACGCCTTGCAGGCGTCGCACAGGTAGTCGCGCAGCAGCGGGGCTCCCGTCAGCTGCTTCTGGACCGACTCCCGTTTGTCGTCCAGTACCCGCAGCGGGTTGATGTCGACGCGGTGGCGCGTGTCCTCGTCCAGGTCGAGGCCCCTCAGGAAGTCCTGCAGCGCGGCCCGGTAGACCGGGCGGCACTCCCTGTCGCCGAGGCTGTTCAGCAGGATCCGGAAGTTCCTCAGGCCCAGCGACCGGTACCCCTGGTCCGCGAGGATGATCAGCTCGGCGTCCAGGGCCGGGTCCTCCGCGCCGATGGCCTCGGCGCCCACCTGCGAGAAGTGCCGGTAGCGGCCCTTCTGCGGGCGCTCGTAGCGGTAGTACGAGCCGGAGTACCAGAGTTTGACCGGCAGGTTGCCCGCCTTGTGGAGGTTGGCCTCCAGCGCGGCGCGCAGCACGGAGGCGGTGCCCTCTGGCCGCAGGGCGAGTCTGTCGCCGCCCTTCGTCTCGAAGGCGTACATCTCCTTCGTCACGATGTCCGTGGACTCGCCCACGCCTCGGGCGAACAGCTCGACGTTCTCGAAGCCGGGGGTCTCGATGTAGCCGTAGCCGGAGGTGCGCAGCGGGGCCGCGATCGCCTCGCGCACGGCGAGGTACTTGGCGGACTCCGGCGGGATCAGGTCGTAGGTGCCCTTGGGTGCCTTGAAGGTGCTCACGGAAGGTCTCTCGTCACATTCCTCGTCGGGGAGCGGGCTCGGCTCCCTGGCCGGCGGCCACCTGCCGCAGATACGGGTTGGTGGCGCGCTCCTGGCCGATGGTCGTCTGGGGGCCGTGGCCGGACAGCACCACGGTCGAGTCGTCGAGGGGCAGGCACACGCGGGCCAGCGAGTCGAGCATCTCGGCCATGTCACCGCCGGGCAGGTCGGTGCGTCCGATGGAGCCGGCGAACAGCAGGTCGCCCGAGAAGAAGACCGAGGGGATGTCCTCGGTCTCGGGCAGCCGGAAGGTCACCGACCCCTTGGTATGGCCGGGCGCGTGCGCGACGCTCAGCTCCAGGCCGGCCAGCTCCAGCCGCGCACCGTCGGTCAGCTCCCTGACGTCGTCCGGCTCCCCCACGGTCAGCTCCCCCATCAGCGGCATCCCGATGGAACGCCCGAGCGCCTTCTCGGGGTCGCTCATCATGAAGCGGTCCCGGGGGTGGATCCACGCGGGTACGTCGTGCGCGCCGCACACCGGGACGACCGAGGCCACGTGGTCGATGTGCCCGTGGGTGAGGACGACCGCGACGGGCTTGAGCCGATGTTTCCTCAGCGCGTCCTCGACTCCCTGGGCGGCCTGATGGCCCGGGTCGATGATCACGCACTCCTCGCCCGCGGCGGGGGCGAGGAGGTAGCAGTTGGTCCCCCAGGCCCCGGCGGGGAAGCCGGCAATCAGCACGATCGTCCTTCGGTGTGTCGTACGGCAGTGGCTCGCTGTGGGTCAGAGCCTACCGGCGCTGCCGATTCCTCAGCGAACCCATATACGGTACGGGGCACGCGCAGGCAGTCGTCACACCAGACGCACGCGTACCGGTCGGCGGACGAGACGCATGAGGAGAAAACCCCGTGGTCACCCAGGAACAGCGGCGGCGACAGCTCGCCCGGGAGAAGTTCTTGCGGCAGCAGCAGCGGCGAACGGAAGCACGGCGCAAGGCGCGCCTGCGCAACTCCGTGATCGCGTCGGTCCTCGGCGTGGTCCTGGTGGGCGGTGCCGTGTCGTACGCGGCGGGCGCCTTCAAGAGCGACGACAAGAAGGCGAACGCGGGGTCCGAGGCGTCCCCGAGTGCCGCGGCGACCAGCAAGGCCCCGGACCCGTGCCAGAAACCCGCCGAGGGCAAGGTCAAGTCGCTGAGCTGGAAGAAGGAGCCGGCGATGACGATCGACACGTCGGCGAAGTACACGATGAAGCTCGCGACCACGTGCGGTGAGATCGACATCGCGCTGAAGGCGGCGGCGGCCCCGCACACCGTGAACTCGTTCGACTTCCTCGCGGGCCAGGGCTTCTTCGATCACACCAAGTGCCACCGGCTCACCACCAACGGCATCTACGTGCTGCAGTGCGGCGACCCGAAGGGACTCGGCAGCGGCGGCCCCGGCTACACCATTCCGGATGAGAACCTGAAGGACAAGAGCCTGAAGGGGAACGTGTACCCGGCGGGCACGGTCGCCATGGCGAACACGGGGCAGAAGCACACCGGCGGCAGCCAGTTCTTCCTCGTGTACCAGGACAGTCAGTTGCCGCCCAGCTACACACCGTTCGGCACCATCGACGCGGGCGGCATGAAGGTGCTCAAGAAGATCGCGGCGGCCGGCGAGAACACGGGCGCGGGCGACGGCGCGCCCAATGCAACTGTCGTGATCAACAAGGCGAGCGTGACGAAATCCTGACCGTCAACTGCGGAATTTCGGTCGCGCGGGATGCGGACAGCCGCCCCGCCGGTCGCCTATGTTGGCGGTGACGAAACTGTGGACGATGCCCGGGGCGCTGGAGCCCCCGCAGGCATCATGTGGAGGAGGCGCTGTGAGCAGCGACCCGTGGGGCCGCGTCGACGAGACGGGGACCGTGTACGTGCGGACGGCCGACGGCGAGAAGGTCGTCGGTTCCTGGCAGGCCGGCTCCCCCGAGGAGGCGCTGGCCTACTTCGAGCGCAAGTACGAGGGCCTGGTTGTCGAGATCGGCCTCCTCGAAAAGCGAGTCCAGACCACCGACCTGTCGGCGAAGGACGCCCAGGCCGCGGTCGACCATCTGCGGGAACAGGTCGACGCGCACCACGCGGTCGGCGACCTGGACGCGCTGCGCGCCCGCCTGGACAAGCTCATGGAGACCGTCGAGGCGCGCCGCGAGCAGCGCAAGGCGCAGCGGGCCAGGCAGTCGGACGAGGCACGGACGGCCAAGGAGGCGCTGGTCGCCGAGGCCGAGGAGCTGGCCAGGTCCGACCAGTGGCGGGCCGCCGGTGAGCGGCTGCGGGCTCTGGTGGACACCTGGAAGGGGCTTCCGCGGCTCGACCGCAAGTCGGACGACGAGCTGTGGCACCGCTTCTCGCACGCCCGGTCGGCGTTCTCCAAGCGCCGCAAGGCGCACTTCGCGCAGCTCGACGCCCAGCGCGAGGAGGCCCGCAAGGCCAAGGAGCGGCTGGTCGCCGAGGCCGAGGCACTGTCCGGCTCCACGGACTGGGGTCCGACCGCGGCGCGCTACCGCGAGCTGATGGCCGACTGGAAGGCCGTCGGCCGCGCACAGCGCGAGTACGAGGACGACCTGTGGAACCGCTTCCGCGGCGCCCAGGACGTGTTCTTCGCGGCGCGCAGCTCGGTCTTCGCGGAGCGGGACGCCGAGCAGGCCGAGAACCTCAAGCTCAAGGAGGGGCTGGCCGAGGAGGCGGAGAAACTGCTTCCGATCACGGACCTCAGGGCCGCCCGTACCGCCTTCCGCTCGATCAACGAGCGCTGGGAGGCCATCGGCCACGTGCCGCGGGACGCGCGCGCCCGGGTCGAGGGCCGGATGCACACGGTGGACCGGGCGATCCAGGAGGCCGAGGAGGCCGAGTGGCGCCGCACCAACCCGGAGGCCCGGGCCCGTGCGGAGGGCCTCACCGGTCAGCTGCAGGCGGCCGTGGACAAGCTGAGGGGCCAGATCGAGCAGGCCAGGGCGGCGGGCAACAACGCCAAGGCCGACAAGCTGGAGAAGGAGCTGGAGGGCCGCCAGGCGCTCCTGGACCAGGCGCTGAAGGGCCTGCAGGAGTTCGGCGGCTGACGGGGCGGCCGGGCCGGCCCGGCGCACGGAAGGGGCTCCGTACGGTGCGTACGGAGCCCCTTCCGTATGCCTGCGGGCGGGTCCGCCGGACTACGGCCTGCGGGCCGACGTCACCCGGTACACGTCGTACACGCCCTCCACACGGCGCACCGCCTTCAGCACATGACCGAGCGCGTACGGGAGCCCCTTCCGTATGCCTGCGGGCGGGTCCGCCGGACTACGGCCTGCGGGCCGACGTCACCCGGTACACGTCGTACACGCCCTCCACACCGCGCACCGCCTTCAGCACATGGCCGAGGTGCTTGGGGTCGCCCATCTCGAAGGTGAAGCGGGAGGTCGCCACCCGGTCGCGGGAGGTCTGGACGGCGGCCGAGAGGATGTTGACGTGCTGGTCGGACAGGACCCGGGTGACGTCCGAGAGCAGACGCGAGCGGTCCAGCGCCTCGACCTGGATCGCGACGAGGAAGACCGACGACTGGGTCGGCGCCCACTCCACCTCCAGGATGCGCTCGGGCTCCCGGGACAGTGACTCCACGTTCAGGCAGTCGCTGCGGTGCACCGACACACCGCTGCCACGCGTGACGAAGCCGATGATGGGGTCGCCGGGGACGGGCGTACAGCAGCGGGCCAGTTTGACCCAGACGTCCTCGACGCCCTTGACGACCACGCCGGGGTCGCTGCTGGTGCGCCGCTTGCGGCCGCGGCCCCGCGCCGGCGGGACGGTCTCGTCGATCTCCTCGGTGGCGGCCTCCTCGCCGCCGAGCGCCTGCACCAGCTTCTGCACGACGTTCTGCGCGGCGACATGGCCCTCGCCGATCGCCGCGTACAGCGACGAGATGTCGGGGTAGCGCATCTCATGGGCGAGCGTGACGAGCGAGTCACCGGTGAGGATGCGCTGGATCGGCAGGTTCTGCTTGCGCATCGCCCGGGCGATCGCGTCCTTGCCGTGCTCGATCGCCTCGTCGCGCCGCTCCTTGGAGAACCATGCGCGGATCTTGTTGCGGGCGCGCGGCGACTTCACGAAGCCGAGCCAGTCGCGGGACGGGCCCGCGCCGGGTGCCTTGGAGGTGAAGACCTCCACCAGGTCGCCGTTGTCCAGGGTGGATTCCAGGGGCACCAGGCGCCCGTTGACCCTGGCCCCTATCGTCCGGTGGCCGACCTCGGTGTGGACCGCGTACGCGAAGTCCACCGGGGTGGCACCGGCCGGCAGCGCTATGACGTCGCCCTTCGGGGTGAAGACGAACACCTCGTTGCGTGACAGGTCGAAGCGCAGGGACTCCAGGAACTCGCTCGGGTCCTCGGTCTCCTTCTGCCAGTCGAGCAACTGGCGCAGCCACGCCATGTCGTTGACGGCGTCCTTGTCCTTGGCGTTCGAACGAGGGGCGTCCGTACGGACCTTGGAGGCGCCCGCGACCGCCTCCTGCTTGTACTTCCAGTGCGCGGCGATGCCGTACTCGGCGCGGCGGTGCATGTCGAACGTGCGGATCTGGAGTTCGACGGGCTTGCCGCTGGGGCCGATCACCGTCGTGTGCAGCGACTGGTACATGTTGAACTTGGGCATCGCGATGTAGTCCTTGAACCGCCCCGGAACCGGGTTCCAGCGGGCGTGGACCGTGCCCAGCGCCGCGTAGCAGTCGCGGACGGTGTCCACGAGGACGCGGATGCCCACCAGGTCGTAGATCTCCGCGAAGTCGCGACCGCGGACGATCATCTTCTGGTAGACGCTGTAGTAGTGCTTGGGGCGGCCGGTGACGGTGGCCCGGATGCGGGCCGCCCTCAGGTCCGCCTGGACCTCGTCGATCACCTTGGCCAGGTACTCGTCGCGCTTGGGGGCCCGCTCGGCGACCAGGCGCACGATCTCGTCGTACATCTTGGGGTAGAGGATCGCGAAGGCGAGGTCCTCCAGCTCCCATTTGATGGTGTTCATGCCCAGGCGGTGGGCGAGCGGCGCGTAGATCTCCAGGGTCTCGCGCGCCTTCTTCTCCTGCTTCTCACGCTTGAGGTAGCGCATGGTGCGCATGTTGTGCAGGCGGTCGGCGAGCTTGATGACCAGGACCCGCGGGTCCTTCGCCATGGCGACGACCATCTTGCGCACGGTCTCGGCCTGCGCGGCCTCGCCGAACTTGACCTTGTCCAGTTTGGTGACGCCGTCGACGAGGAGGGCGACCGTGTCACCGAAGTCGCGGCGCAGCTGGTCCAGGCCGTACTCGGTGTCCTCGACCGTGTCGTGCAGCAGCCCCGCCATGAGGGTGGCCGGGTCCATGCCCAGCTCGGCGAGGATCGTGGTCACCGCGAGCGGGTGAGTGATGTACGGGTCGCCGCTCTTGCGCTTCTGTCCGCGGTGCCAGCGCTCGGCGACCTGGTAGGCGCGCTCGATCTGGCGGAGCGTGGCGGCGTCGATCTTCGGGTCGTTGCCGCGCACTATGCGCAGCAGCGGCTCAAGGACCGGGTTGTAGGGGTTGGCGCGCTGCACGCCCAAGCGGGCGAGGCGGGCCCGGACGCGGTTGGAGGAGCCGGAGCGGGAGGGAGGGGCGGACGCCGGACGGACCGCCGGGGCACGCTCGGGGACCGGCTTGGGACGCGGCTGCTCGGCCGCGTGGTCGACGGGCGCGGACTGGGCATGCTCGACCCGCCCGCGCGGGGCGTCCTTCGTGTTGCGCGCGGGCGTGGCCGCGGCCGTCGACGTCGCGTCGGGCTTGGCGGCGGTCAGTGGCTGGGCCTCGTCTGGCAAGAGGGCTCCTCGTGCGCGATCCGGGTCCCCCGGTCAGGCTCCGGAGACCCCATGGTAGCGATCCCGGGCTCGGGGCTCGCCCCAAGGCCGCTGAGACGGTCTTCTACGGAAGAAACGCACGAGGCGGGCGCCGGAATTCCTCCGGGCCCGCCTCGCCCTGCCCTGTGGCCGTCCGCCACCGTGCGCGGGGGGTGCCCCGCGGGTCTCAGACCCGGATCAGCGCCTCCAGCGGGGCGCCGTCCAGGGCCGGCTCCAGACGGGCGCGCCCGCCCAGGAAGCCCAGCTCCATCAGCACGGACACACCCGCGACCTCGGCGCCCGCCCGGCGGATGAGCCGCAACGACGCCTCGGCGGTGCCTCCGGTGGCGAGGACGTCGTCGACGACCATCACACGGTCGGCCCCGGTCAGGTCCTCGGCGTGCACCTCGATCCGCGCGGATCCGTACTCCAGCTCGTACGCCTGGCTGAGGGTCGCTCCGGGGAGCTTGCCCGCCTTGCGTACGGGGACGAATCCGACGCCCGCACGGACGGCGGCCGGGGCACCGAGGATGAAGCCGCGGGCCTCCAGCCCGACGATCTTCGTGGCGCCGTACCGCACGGTCAGCCCGGCCAGTGCCTCGGTGAGCGCGGTGAACGCCACCGGGTCGGCGAGCAGCGGGGTGATGTCCTTGAACATCACCCCCGGCTCCGGGTGGTCGGGCACGTCCCGGATGCGGCTGAGCAGGAGGGCCGCTATGTCGGTCATCGGCGCTTCCCCGTGGCCGGGCCGCGGCCGCCGCCGCGGGGCGCGGCCCCGGCGCGCGGGCCCACGACCGCGGTGGCCGCGTCCTGCGGCTCGCCGACGGCCCCCGCGTCGACGAGCTCTCCCTCGGCGGCGGCCTGCGCACGCTTGGCGAGGACGCGCTTCCTGAGTGCCTTCATCTGCGGCTCGCGCTCCTTGAGGTCGGCGACGAGCGGGGTGGCGATGAAGATCGACGAGTACGCGCCGGCCGCGAGGCCGACGAACAGCGACAGCGAGATGTCGTTGAGCATGCCGGCGCCGAGGAAGCCGCCGCCGATGAACAGCAGACCCGCGACGGGCAGCAGCGCGACCACCGTGGTGTTGATGGAGCGGACGAGGGTGCTGTTGATCGAGCGGTTGGCGATGTCGCTGTAGGTCCAGCGGGTCTGCTTGGTGATGTCCTTCGTCTGCTCCTTGAGGCTGTCGAAGACGACGACCGTGTCGTAGAGCGAGTAACCGAGGATCGTCAGCAGACCGATCACCGTGCCGGGCGTGACCTCGAAGCCGACGAGGGCGTAGATGCCGGTGGTGATGGTGATGTCGTGGATCAGTGCGACGAGCGCGGCCAGGGCCATGCGCCACTCGAAGGCGATCGCCAGGTAGATCACGACGAGGACCATGAAGATCCCCAGGCCCTGCCATGCCTTGTTGGCGATCTGCTCGCCCCAGCTGGGGCCGACCAGGTCGGCATTGATGGACTCCGCGTCGACCTTGAGGTCCTTGGCCAGGTCGGTCTTGATCTGGTCGGACTCGTCGGTGTCGATGCTGGCGATCTGGATGCGCAGGGTGCCGTTGCCGAGCTTCTGCACGATCGCGTCGTGACCGGACGAGTCCTGCGCGTACTTCTCCGCCTGGGCGACCGAGACGCTCGTCTTCGGTGTGGTGAAGACGGCGCCTCCCTGGAATTCGATGCCCATGTTCAGGCCTCGCACCGCCAGGCCGAGGATGGCCGTGATGGTGATCAGGATCGAGACGCCGTACCAGATCTTGCGGTTGCCGACGAAGTCGTAGCCGACCTCGCCGCGGTGCAGTCGGGCGCCGAGGGTGCCGAGCTTCGACATCTCACGCCTCCTTCGGGTCGACGGGGGCGGAGGGACGGCGGGTGCGGCGCAACGGCGGCTTGGCACCCAGTCGCTTCGGGTCGAGACCGGACCAGCTGTGGCCGCTGGAGAAGAACTTCCCACGGCCGAGGATCGTCATCAGCGGCTTGGTGAAGAGGAAGACGACGACCACGTCGAGCAGGGTGGTCAGACCGAGCGTGAACGCGAAGCCCTGGACCTTGCCGACGGTCACGATGAACAGCACCGCGGCGGCCAGGAACGAGACGAAGTCGGAGACCAGGATGGTGCGCCGGGCGCGCGGCCAGGCCCGCTCGATGGCGGGGCGCAGCGAGCGGCCCTCGCGGACCTCGTCCCGGATGCGTTCGAAGAACACGATGAACGAGTCGGCCGTGATACCGATCGCGACGATGGCACCGCAGACGGCCGGCAGGTTCAGCGCGAAGCCGATGGTCGGGCCGAGCAGCGACATGATCACGTAAGTGAGGACGGCGGAGACCAGCAGCGAGGCGACGGCGATGAGCGACAGACCGCGGTAGTAGACCACCAGGTAGATGACGACCAGGGCGAGACCGATCGCGCCCGCGATCAGGCCGGCCTGCAGCTGCTCACCGCCGAGCGCCGCGGTCACCGTGGTGACGCTGTCCTCCTTGAAGCTCAGCGGGAGGGCGCCGTAGGAGAGCATGTTGGCGAGGCTCTGGGCCTCCTCCTGCTTGAAGTTGCCGGAGATCTCCGCGTTGCCGCCGGTCAGTGCCTCGCGGACGTACGGGTCGGAGACGACCTCGCCGTCCAGGACGATGGCGAACTGGTTCTGCGGAGACTGCTTCTGCGCGAGCTGGCCGGTGATGTCCGCGAACTTCTTGGTGCCCTTGGACGTGAAGTCCATGGTGACCGTCCAGCCCGCAGCGGTCTGGGTGTTGTAGACGGCCTGGGCCTTCTTGACGTCCGTGCCGTCGACCGCCGCGGGGCCGAGGACGTACTTCTGCCACTGGCCCTGCGAGTTCTGGCCGCAGGCCACGGTGGCCTCGCTGGGCTTGGCGTTCTTGCCGGCGGTGGCGCGGACCTTCTTGTCGGTGCAGTCGAGCGCCGCGTACTGCGCCTGGAGCTTGGCGGCCGAGTCGCCGGCGGAGCTGCTCGCGGACGGAGAGGCGCTGGACGACGCCTTCGGCGAGGAGGAAGCCTTCGGAGAGGAGGAGGCGGTTGCGGACGGCGAGGAGCCGGCCTTCAGGGCGTCGGTGACCGCGCGTCCCTGGGAGGTGGCGCTCGCCGACGGGGAGGCGGAGCCCTTCGGCGGGGCGGAGCCCGACGGGGACGCGGACGGGTTCGCCTTGCCGGTGGCCTTGCTCGGGGAGCTGCCGGAGGCGCTCGGCGACGGGCTGGCCGTCGCGGCGGCGCCGGAGACCTCGGTGGCCAGGACCGGGCGGAAGTAGAGCTTGGCGGTGGTGCCGACCTGCTCCTGCGCCTGCTTGGAGTTCGTGCCCTTGGGGATGTTGACGATGATGTTGCGGTCGCCCTGGGTCTGGACCTCGGCCTCGGAGACGCCCAGACCGTTGACACGGCGGTTCATGATGTCGACCGCGGTGTTCATGTTGGTCTTGTTGATCGCGGATTCCTGGCCGGGCTCGGCGACCGCCCGGAGCGTGATGCTCGTACCGCCGGCCAGGTCGATGCCGAGACGCGGAGTGGTGTGTCCGGAGGCGAACATTCCCCCGGTGAGCGCCGCGATGGCGATCAGGATGAGGGCCAGCGAGCGCCCCGGCTTGCTCTGGGCGCCCGCACTCCGGCCCCTCTTCGGTGCTGCCACCTTCTCGTACTCCCTCTCGGGCCGGCCGGCGCCGGGTGGGCGCGCGGACGGCCATGCCATGGTGTCGGGACTCCGTGCACGAACGACGCGTCCCGGGAGGCACGCGGCGCGAGCGGTCCGCGCCGGCTTCCCGGGGCGGTACTACTTCGCTTCGGAGTCGCCGTCGGTCTTCTTCGGCTCCGCTTCCTCGGCCTTGGCGTCGGCCACCTCGTCGGCCGCGTCGTCCGCGTCCTTCTTACCGAGGTCGACGGTCTGGGCGTCGGAGGCGGCGGCCGTGGCGTCGGAGGCCGGCTCGTCGGTCTCGGTGAGGGAGGAGGCGTCGTCCGGCACCACGGCGCCGTCGGCCTTCAGGTCGTGCTCGATGCCGTGGACGATGCGGTTGTACTCGTCGTCGGACAGGACGGCGCCGATGGCGTTCTTCGCGAAGAGCAGTTCCACGCCGGGGCCCGCGTCAAGGAGGACCGTGTCCTCGTTGACCTCCTTGACCGTCGCGTACATGCCCCCGATCGTGCGGATGCCCGAGCCGGGCTGCATCTGGTTCCGCATCTCCGCGGCCTGGTTCTGCTTCTTCTTGGCCGAGCGCGTCATCAGGAACATGGCCGCGATGAGCACGATGAAGGGGAGGAGGGTCAAGGTATTCACGGGACGGAGTTTCCTTCGCACGACCGCCCGGTCGGCGGCCTGATGGATGGGGGTGGTCGGCACCGCCCACAAAGGCGGCATCGGCGGAGTCTAAGCGAGTCCGCACGCAAGGAACAACGCTCAGCATGGCACCCGGGTTCCTGCCGGTGCGAGTCCCGCGCCGTCACGCCCCGAACAGGTCCTGTTGTCCGTTTCCCCCGGTGGTCCCGCGTGGCGCGGTGAGGCCGAGGTGCTCCCAGGCGGCCGGAGTCGCCACCCGACCGCGCGGGGTGCGGGCGAGCAGCCCCTCACGCACCAGGAAGGGCTCGGCGACCTCCTCGACGGTCTCGCGCTCCTCCCCCACGGCGACCGCGAGCGTCGACAGGCCCACGGGGCCGCCGCCGAAGAGCTTGAGCAGGGCCTGGAGGACGGCCCGGTCCAGACGGTCCAGACCGCGGGCGTCGACCTCGTAGACGGTGAGGGCGGCCGCCGCGATCTCGCGGGTGATCACCCCGTCGGCCTTGACCTGCGCGTAGTCGCGTACGCGGCGCAGCAGCCGGTTGGCGATGCGGGGCGTGCCCCGGGAGCGGCCGGCGATCTCGGTGGCGCCGTCGGGGTCGATCTCGACGTCGAGCAGGTTCGCCGAACGGTGGATGACGCGCTCCAGTTCGGCGGGCTCGTAGAACTCCATGTGCGCGGTGAAGCCGAAGCGGTCGCGCAGCGGGGGCGGCAGCAGACCCGCCCGCGTGGTGGCGCCCACCAGGGTGAACGGCGGCAGTTCCAGCGGAATGGCGGTGGCGCCGGGCCCCTTGCCGACGATGACGTCGACGCGGAAGTCCTCCATCGCCATGTAGAGCATCTCCTCGGCAGGCCGGGACATGCGGTGGATCTCGTCGAGGAAGAGCACCTCGCCCTCCTGCAGGGAGGAGAGGATCGCGGCGAGGTCGCCGGCGTGCTGGATGGCGGGTCCGCTGGTGATGCGGATGGGAGCGCCCATCTCGGCCGCGATGATCATCGAGAGGGTCGTCTTGCCGAGGCCGGGGGCGCCCGACAGGAGCACGTGGTCGGCGGTGGCGCCCCGCGCGCGGGCGGCGCGCAGCACGAGGTCGAGCTGTTCGCGGACCTTCTCCTGGCCGATGAACTCGTCCAGGTCCTTCGGTCGCAGGGCGGCCTCGACGGCCTGGTCCTCACGGTCGGCGACAGGGCCTACCAGCCGCTGGGGGGCGGGGGTGCCGGTCGTGTCGTCCCAGTTCATCGTATGTGCCTCGGGGTCGCGGTCGGTCGGTTCGTACGGGGATGGGGCCGCCCCGCGCGGGGCCGGCGCGGGGTTCCTGGGGCAGCCGCGCCCGTCAGCGCGCTCTGTTGAGTGTCTGCAGGGCCGCCCTCAGCAGCTGCCCCACCTGGGGGGTGCCCTCGGCGCCTTCGGCCTGCGGGGCGACCGCGGCGACCGCCTCGTCCGCCTCGCGGGTCGCGTACCCGAGTCCGATCAGCGCGGCGTGCAGCTGGTCGCGCCAGCCGGCTGAGACCGCCGTGCCGGCCGCGGGGGCGCCGACCGGCTCGCCCAGCCGGTCCTTCAGCTCCAGCAGGAGCTTCTGGGCACCCTTCTTGCCGATGCCGGGAACCGCGGTGAGCGCCTTCTCGTCGCCGGTGGCCACGGCGCGACGCAGGCCGTCCGGGGTGTGCACGGCCAGCATCGACTGGGCCAGGCGCGGGCCGACGCCGCTCGCGGTCTGCAGCAGCTCGAAGACCTGGCGCTCGTCATCGTCCGCGAATCCGTACAGCGTCAGGGAGTCCTCGCGGACCACCAGGGAGGTGGCGAGCCTGGCCGGGTGGCCCTGGCGGAGCCCGGACAGCGTGTTCGGGGTGCACTGGACGGCGATGCCGATGCCGCCCACCTCGACCACCGCGGAGTCCGGGGCCAGGGCGGCGACCGGGCCGCTGACGAAGGCGATCATGCGGGACGGCCTTTCGATGCGTGCAGGGCGACGGCCTGCTGGAGTCGGTTCTGGGCGGGCGCGCGCCAGATGTGGCAGATCGCGAGGGCGAGCGCGTCCGCGGCGTCGGCGGGCCTGGGCGGCGCGTCGAGCCGCAGCAGCCGGGTGACCATGGCACCGACCTGGGCCTTGTCGGCGCGGCCCGTGCCGGTGACGGCGGCCTTGACCTCACTGGGGGTGTGCAGGGCGACGGGGATGCCGCGGCGGGCGGCGCAGAGCATGGCGACGGCGCTGGCCTGGGCGGTGCCCATCACCGTCCGCACATTGTGCTGGCTGAACACCCGCTCCACGGCGACGTATTCGGGCCGGTGCTCGTCCAGCCACCGCTCGATGCCCTGCTCGACGGCGACGAGGCGATGGCCCAGGTCGGCGTCCACGGGCGTGCGGACCACGCCGACACCGAGCATGGTCAGCGGCCTGCCCGCGACGCCCTCGACCACGCCCACGCCGCATCGGGTCAGCCCGGGGTCCACCCCCAACACGCGCACGCGCCCCTCCCTTCGCCTACCTGTTCGTGCAGGCTATCGGGTGCCACCGACAACGACCGGCAAAGCGGCGGGCCGACGTGGCGGGCCGACATGAGGGGAGGGGCGGACGAGGCCCTCGGCGAGGGGCCGGGCGACGGGTGGCCGGTCCCGTCGGCCCGTTCGGCTCGCGGCAGCGCTACGCGCCGGCCTTCTCCATGATCTCGTCGCTGACGTCGAAGTTGGCGAAGACGTTCTGCACGTCGTCGCTGTCCTCGAGCGCGTCGATCAGCTTGAAGATCTTCTTGGCGCCCTCCTCGTCCAGCTCGACCTGCATGGTCGGGACGAAGTTGGCCTCGGCGGAGTCGTAGTCGATCCCGGCGTCCTGCAGGGCGGTGCGGACCACGACCAGGTCGGTGGCCTCGCTGATCACCTCGAAGGACTCACCGAGGTCGTTGACCTCCTCGGCACCGGCGTCCAGCACGGCGCCCAGGACGTCGTCCTCGGTCAGCTCGCCCTTGGGGACGATCACGACGCCCTTGCGGTTGAACAGGTACGAGACGGAGCCGGGGTCCGCCATGGAGCCGCCGTTGCGGGTCATGGCGACGCGGACGTCGGAGGCGGCACGGTTGCGGTTGTCGGTCAGGCACTCGACGAGCACCGCGACGCCGTTCGGCCCGTACCCCTCGTACATGATCGTCTCGTAGTCGGCACCGCCGGCCTCCAGGCCCGCGCCACGCTTGATCGCCGAGTCGATGTTCTTGTTCGGCACCGACTGCTTCTTGGCCTTCTGTACGGCGTCGTACAGCGTCGGATTGCCGTCCACGTCGGCGCCGCCCATACGCGCCGCGACTTCGATGTTCTTGATCAGCTTCGCGAAGAGCTTGCCGCGCTTGGCGTCGATCACGGCCTTCTTGTGCTTCGTCGTGGCCCATTTAGAGTGGCCGGACATCTGCCTGTCTCCTTCGCGTAACCCATCTCTGTACGGAACGCCAGAGATCCTACAAGGACTCCGGTGTCCGCCCGGCGCGCACCATGTCGACGAACAGGGCGTGCACCCGGTGGTCACCGGTCAGCTCCGGGTGGAACGACGTGGCGAGCGCGTTGCCCTGGCGCACGGCGACGATGTGGCCGTCGTACTCGGCCAGCACCTCCGCCCCGGCGCCGACGGACTCGACCCATGGGGCGCGGATGAAGACGCCCTCTACAGGATCGCCCTCGATGCCCCGGACGTCGACCGACGCCTCGAAGGACTCGTTCTGCCGCCCGAAGGCGTTGCGGCGCACGATCATGTCGATGCCGCCGACGGTCTCCTGGCCCGAGCGCGGGTCGAGGATCTTGTCGGCGAGCATGATCATGCCCGCGCAGGTGCCGTACACGGGCATGCCTCCGCGCACGCGCGCGCGAAGGGGTTCCATCACTCCGAAGAGGACGGCCAGCTTGGAGATGGTGGTGGACTCGCCGCCCGGGATGACGAGGCCGTCGACCTCGGCGAGCTCTTCGGGGCGCCGCACCGCCCTGGCCACGGCGTCGGCCGCGGCCAGGGCGATGAGGTGCTCCCGTACGTCGCCCTGGAGGGCCAGGACGCCGATGACAGGTGCGTCAGTCATGTACGTGATGTCCTCGTGCGGTGATGCGGCAGCCGTCACCAGCCGCGGTTGGCGTAGCGCTCGCTCTCCGGAAGGGTGTCGCAGTTGATGCCGACCATGGCCTCGCCGAGGTTGCGGGACGCGTCCGCGATGATCTTGGGGTCGTCGTAGAAGGTGGTGGCCTTCACGATGGCGGCGGCGCGCTTGGCCGGGTCGCCGGACTTGAAGATGCCGGAGCCGACGAAGACGCCCTCGGCGCCGAGCTGGCGCATCAGGGCGGCGTCGGCCGGGGTGGCGACGCCACCGGCGGAGAACATCACCACCGGGAGCTTGCCCAGCTCGGCGACCTCCTTGACCAGCTCGTAGGGGGCACGCAGGTCCTTGGCGGCGGCGTACAGCTCGTGGTTGTCGAGGCCGCGCAGCCGGGCGATGTCGCCCTTGATCTGACGCAGGTGGCGGACCGCCTCGACGACGTTGCCGGTGCCGGCCTCGCCCTTGGAGCGGATCATCGCGGCGCCCTCGGCGATGCGGCGCAGGGCCTCGCCGAGGTTGGTGGCGCCGCAGACGAACGGCGTGGTGAAGGCCCACTTGTCGGAGTGGTTGGCCTCGTCGGCCGGGGTGAGGACCTCGGACTCGTCGATGTAGTCCACGCCGAGCGACTGCAGGACCTGGGCCTCGACGAAGTGGCCGATCCGCGACTTGGCCATCACCGGGATGGAGACGGCGCCGATGATGCCCTCGATCATGTCCGGGTCGGACATGCGGGCCACCCCGCCGTCCTTGCGGATGTCGGCCGGCACCCGCTCCAGGGCCATGACGGCGACGGCGCCCGCGTCCTCGGCGATCTTCGCCTGCTCCGGCGTGACGACGTCCATGATCACGCCGCCCTTGAGCTGCTCGGCCATGCCGCGCTTGACGCGGGCGGTGCCGGTCTCGGGGGTCTGGGGGGAGGAGAGCGTGCTGGACACGGGGTTTCGACCTCATTCTGGGAAGGCGGAATGCTGCTGGGCCGAGGAAACGGGACGGAGGCAGTCCACGACAAGGGCCAATGGGAAGCCGGTGGATCGTTTTGCCTGGCCATGGAGCCCTGACCTGCGAATTCCGCCCGGTCGGCCCATGGACGCGCCCGGCCGCTTCGATCGTCAGGCGGTCGGCCGGTCCGTCAGCGCCGCCGGTGGTTCGTCGTCCATCTCGAACGCCAGCGGGAAGGGTGCGTGGCCCGCGAGACGGAACCAGCGCACCTTGCGGTGGCGCCGCAGCGCCCGCGCCGCCCGCACCGCGTCGTTGTGGAACCGCCGGGCCATCGGCACCCTCCGCACCGCCTCGGTCAGCTCCCGCGCGGCCGCCTCCCCGCCGGGGGCCTCCCGGACCGCCTCGACCTGCTGCGCCTCCTCGAAGACGGCCCTCAGGGCCTGGCTCAGCTCGCTCTCGGCGACCTCCCGCTGCTCCTCCTCCGCCTGACGGGCGGCGTGCGCGGCCTCGTAGAGGACGATCGAGGCTGCCGGGTCGAGCACCCCCGAGGTGGCCAGTTCCTGGGCGACCGAGGCCCGCCGCAACAGCTGCGCGTCGAGCGCGGCGCGCGCCGCGTCGATCCGGGAGTGCAGCCGGTCGAGGCGGCCCGCGGTCCAGCTCAGGTAGAGGCCGATCGCGACGAGGGCGACGAGGATCCAGATGAGGGTTGCGGTCACGGGCGGCAAGGCTACCGGGCCGCCGACGGGGCCCGGCCGGGCCCCGGACGCTTCCGGAAGGACCGTGCGCGCCGCGGGGACTCGGAGGCCCGGCGGGGCCCTCCCGGGCGCCGTACAGGGCCTGCCACGGCCCGCCGGGCCCGGAAGCGGCCACCCCCGTGGCGGCCGCCGGCGGCTGTCACCGGCCCGTTCCCGCTGCGCACCGCTCCCGGGTGCAGCGGCCGTCGGCCGTCCGCGCGTGCGATGGCCCGGGGCCTGGCCGCTGCCCGTACGGCCGGTCGTCCCGATTCAGTCCCGCGCCAGCCCCAGGCGTGCCCGCAGACCCGTGCGTTCGTCCGCCGCCACCGCCGCCGCGCCGTCCGTCACCGTCTCGTAGACCGACAGGATGTCCGCCCCGACCGTCGACCAGTCGAAGCGCCGTACGTGGGCGCTCCCGCGCGCCCGGAGTTCGGCGCGCCGCTCCGGGTCGCCCAGCAGTCGTATCGCCGCGTCGGCGAGCGCGTCGGCGTCCTCGTTGGCGAACAGCTCGCCGGCCGCTCCCCGGTCCAGGACCTGCGCGAAGGCGTCGAGATCGGAGGCGAGCACGGGCGCCCCCGCCGACATGGCCTCGACCAGGATGATCCCGAAGCTCTCGCCGCCGGTGTTGGGCGCCACGTACAGGTCGACGCTGCGCAGCAGGCGCGCCTTGTCCTCGTCGCTGATCATGCCGAGGAACTCCACGCGCGGGCGCAGCTCGGCGGGCAGCTTCTCCACCGCCTCCTCCTCGTCGCCCCGCCCGGCGACCAGCAGCCTGGTCCCGGGACGGGCGGCCAGGATCCTGGGCAGCGCCCTCATCAGGACCGGCAGGCCCTTGCGCGGCTCGTCGATGCGCCCTATGAAGCCGATCGTCTCTCCCTGCCACTCGGGCTTGGGTTCGGCCCGCGCGAAGAATTCGACGTCCACGCCGTTCGGGATGACCACCGCGTCGCCGCCGAGGTGCTCGACGAGCGTGCGCCGGGCGTACTCGCTCACGGCGATCCGCGCGCTGATCTTCTCCAGCGCCGCCTGGAGGATCGCGTACGCGGCGACCATGGCCCGGGAGCGCGGGTTCGAGGTGTGGAAGGTCGCCACGATCGGGCCCTGCGCCGCCCAGCAGGCCAGCAGGCCCAGCGACGGCGATGTCGGCTCGTGGATGTGGATGACGTCGAAGCGGCCCTCGTGCAGCCAGCGCCGGACCCGGGCGGCGCTGAGGAAGCCGAAGTTCAGACGGGCCACGGAGCCGTTGTACGGCACCGGGACCGCGCGGCCCGCCGAGACCACGTACGGCGGCAGGGGGGTGTCGTCGTCGGCGGGGGCGAGGACGGAGACCTCGTGCCCGAGGCGGATGAAGTACTCGGCCAGATCGCGGATGTGGAACTGGACGCCGCCGGGCACGTCCCAGGAGTACGGGCAGACGATGCCGATCCTCACGAGGTCCCCTTCTCGGGATCTTTCTCCGTGCCGTTCGCGGGATTCCCGGCGTCTTCCCCGTGATCCCTCGCCGGATCCAGGTCGGCGAGCCACAGCCGCTGCAGCATGTGCCAGTCCTCCGGATGCTCGGCGATCCCCGTGGCGAAGGCGTCTGCCAGCGCCTGTGTCATGACAGACGTCTTCTCAGCCCGGTCGCCTGTCGCCGGTACCTCGATCGGGGGATGCACACGGCCCCGCATCACGGGCGAGTCGTCGTACCAGAGGGTCACCGGCAGCAGCACCGCCCCGGTCTGCCGGGCGAGCAGCGCGGGCCCCGCCGGCATCCGGGCCGTCTCTCCGAAGAAGTCGACCGCGACGCCGGAGGCGGACAGATCGCGGTCGGCGACCAGGCAGACCAGCCCGCCGCCCCGCAGCCGCCGCGCCAGGGTGCCGAAGGCGGAGCCGCCGTTGTGCGGCAGCACCTCCATGCCGAGGCCCTCGCGATAGGCGACGAACCGGTCGTAGAGCGTCTCGGGCCGAAGGCGCTCGGCGACCGTCGTGAACGGTATCCCCAAAGCGGTGGTGACCCAGGCGCCGGCCAGGTCCCAGTTGGCCAGGTGCGGCAGCGCGAGGACGACGCCCCGGCCGGCGGCCAGTCCGTCGGTGAGGTGGTGCAGGTCCTTCGGGTCGAAGCCGCTCCTGATGCGCTGCTCGCTCCACACCGGAAGCCGGAAGGACTCCATCCAGTAGCGCAGGTACGAGCGCATGCCGGCCCTGGTGAGTTCGGCGAGGTGCTGCGGACTCGCGTCGGGCAGCACGCGCGCGTAGTTGCTCTCGAGCCGTCGCACGCCCTTGCCGCCCTGCTTCCAGGCGAGATCGGCGATGGTCCGGCCCAGCCGGGTGGCGACGGGCTCGGGCAACGTCTTGACCGTGCTCCAGCCGAGGCCGTAGAGCCCGTCCGTCAGCCGCTCCTGGAGGCTGGTCACGTCGCCGCCTCGCTCTCGTACCGGCCGCTCACTTCGCCGCCTCGCTCCCCTGCGAGGCATTCTCGCTCGTCTCCGCCTGCGCGGCGTCCGCCTCCGCGGCCTCCCGGCGCACCGTGACGACCCGCTGGATCAACGTGACCAGGCTGCCGACGGCGACGATCCACAGCGCGATGGGCAGCAGCACCTGGATGCCGGGAACGCCGAACCTGTGCAGTCCGGCGAAACCGGCCGCGACCAGCGAGACCACCAGGCGTTCGGCGCGCTCGACGAGCCCGTTGACCGCGACGGGCAGGCCGATGGACTCGCCGCGGGCCTTGGTGTACGACACCACCTGGCCGCTGGCCAGGCAGAAGATAGAGACCGCGCAGAGAACGTTGTCGTCGCCGTTGCCCGCGTACCAGAGGGCGAAGCCCCCGAAGATCGCGCCGTCCGCGACCCGGTCGAGCGTGGAGTCCAGGAAGGCGCCCCAGCGGCTTGAGCGGCCGAGCTGGCGGGCCATGTTGCCATCGACGAGGTCCGAGAACACGAACAGGGTGATCACGACCGTGCCCCAGAAGAACTCACCCCTGGGGTAGAAGACCAGCGCGCCCGCGATCACGCCGGCGGTGCCGAGGAGCGTGACCGTGTCGGGGCTGACGCCCCGGCGGATCAGAAACGCGGCGAACGGTGTGAGGACACGCGTGAAGAATGCACGCGCGTACTTGTTCAGCATGGCCTTCCCGACGGTCGGTGAGCCGCGCGGCCCTGCTGGCCACCGGCTGGCCCATCGTAGCCACGGGTGCGCGTGCGCGAGGGGCGGGCACCCGCGCCCCTGTGTCACGTCCTGGTGGCGCCCGGGTCACGGCGCGGTCGCGACGCGCGGAGCACCCTCCGGCGTCGAGATCACGTCCTTCGTATGGACGCACCGTGACACGAGTGCAAAGCTCGAAGACACCGCGGGCGCCGTCGGAGCCGCCACTCACGCGGAGCCGGCCGCCCGCGCCCACAGTGACCTCACCGTGCACGGGAGGCAAGGCCATGGGCGACAAGGCGAACGCACACCCCGGAGCCGCCGGCAGGGCTACGGCGGCCGACCACCCCGCGTCCGTACGGAATGTGGTGCTGGTCGGCCACAGCGGATCGGGCAAGACGACTCTGGTGGAGGCTCTCGCGCTGACCGCGGGAGCGGTGAACCGGGCGGGCCGGGTGGAGGACGGCGGCACCGTCTCCGACTACGACGAGATCGAGCACCGGCAGCAGCGCTCGGTACAGCTCTCCCTGGTTCCCGTCGAATGGGACGGGATCAAGATCAACCTGCTGGACACCCCTGGATACGCCGACTTCGTCGGGGAGCTCCGGGCCGGTCTGCGCGCCGCGGACGCGGCCCTCTTCGTCGTCTCCGCCTCCGACGGGGTCGACGGCTCGACACGCATGGTGTGGGAGGAGTGCGCGGCCGTCGGCATGCCGCGCGCCATCGTGATCACGCACCTGGAGGCCGCGCGGGCCGACTTCGAGGAGATGACCAGGGCCTGTGCCGAGGCGTTCGGAGCCGACGACCCGGACGCGGTGCTTCCGCTGTATCTGCCGCTGCACGGTCCGCAGGGACCCGACGGACACGCGCCCGTGACCGGGCTGACCGGGCTGCTGACGCAGAAGCTGTTCGACTACTCGACCGGCGAGCGCAAGGAGTCCGAGCCGGGCCCGGAGCAGTTGCCGCGGCTGGAGGAGGCCCGCAACCGGCTCATCGAGGGCATCATCGCCGAGAGCGAGGACGAGACCCTCATGGACCGCTATCTGGGCGGCGAGGAGATCGACCTCGGCATCCTGGTGCAGGATCTGGAGCGGGCCGTGGCCCGCGGGGTCTTCTTCCCGGTCCTGGCCGCCGCCCCCGCCGCCGAGGGTGCCCGCCAGGGCCTCGGCACTGTGGAGCTGCTGGAGCTGGTCACCGGCGGCTTCCCGACCCCGCTGGAGCCGGAGGCGCCGACGGTCACCACTCCGGACGGCAAGCCCCGTGAGATCGAGCTGTGCGACCCCGACGGGCCCCTCGTGGCGGAGGTCGTCAAGACGTCGTCCGACCCGTACGTGGGCCGTGTCTCGCTGGTGCGCGTGTTCTCGGGCACTCTGCGTGCGGACGAGACGGTGCATGTGTCCGGGCACGGGCTGGCCGACCGCGGGCACGAGGACCACGATGTCGACGAGCGCATCGGCGCCCTGTCCTCGCCGTTCGGCAAACAGCAGCGGCCGCTGACGCACTGCATCGCGGGCGACCTCGCGTGCGTGGCGAAGCTGGGCCGGGCCGAGACCGGGGACACCCTCTCGGCCAAGGACGACCCGCTGCTGATGCAGCCCTGGCAGATGCCCGACCCGCTGCTGCCGCTCGCCATCCAGGCGCACAGCAAGGCGGACGAGGACAAGCTCAGCCAGGGGCTGACGCGGCTGGTCGCCGAGGATCCCACCATGCGGCTGGAACACAACCCCGGCACGCACCAGGTGGTGCTGTGGTGCCTGGGTGAGGCGCACGCGGACGTAGCGCTGGAGCGGCTGCGCAGCCGCTACGGCGTCCAGGTCGACGTGGTGCCGCACAAGGTCTCCCTGCGGGAGACGTTCGCGAACAGGTCCGCGGGACGGGGCCGCCATGTGAAGCAGTCCGGCGGGCACGGCCAGTACGCGATCTGCGAGATCGAGGTGGAACCGCTGCCCGGCGGCTCCGGCGTCGAGTTCGTCGACAAGGTCGTCGGCGGGGCAGTGCCCCGGCAGTTCATTCCGTCCGTAGAGAAGGGCGTCCGCGCGCAGGCGGCCAAGGGCGTGGCCGCCGGCTATCCCCTCGTCGACGTCCGGGTGACGCTCCTGGACGGCAAGGCGCACTCCGTCGACTCCTCCGACGCCGCCTTCCAGACGGCGGGTGCCCTCGCTCTGCGCGAGGCGGCGGCCGACGCCGCCATCCACCTCCTGGAGCCGGTCGCCGAGGTGACGGTGCTCGTCGGCGACGACTACGTCGGCGCCGTGATGAGCGACCTGTCCGGGCGGCGCGGCCGGGTGCTGGGCACCGAGCAGACCGGCGGCGGCCGCACCCTCGTACGGGCCGAGGTGCCGGAGATCGAGATCGGCCGGTACGCGGTCGACCTCCGTTCCCTCTCGCACGGCACGGCGCGATTCAGCCGCTCCTACGCGCGGCACGAGCCGATGCCGCCGCAGGTCGCGGAGAAGATCCGCAAACAGGAGCAGGAAGCCTCGTAGTCGGCTCCCGCCGGCGCGGACATTCGTCGGCGGACGGCTTCTGGGCCGTCCGGGCGGACGGCCCAGAAGCCGTCCGCCGACGAATGTCCGCGCCGGCGGATACGCTGATCACCTGGTCAAGTTGAGACGCGATCAGCGCGATGACCTGTTCAACAGGTGTGCGGAGCAAGGAAGTCGGGAAGGCCGCAGGAGCGGGTTGGGCGGCGATGGGGGCGGCATGACGGACGGATTCGATTTCAGCCCCGGGGCCCAGGTGCCCCTCTCGGGCTCCGCGGGCCAGACGGCGGCGACCTACGCCCTGGCCTCGGCGGCCTACCGGGACGCGAAGGTCGAGACGATCCTCGACGCGGACAACGAATGGCACCAGTCGGCCGTCAGCTCCGGCCGCCCGTGGGCGAAGATCTTCCGGCCGAACCTCGGCGAGGCGTTCTCGCTGGCGGTGCGGGACCGCATGCTGGGCGCCGGCCGCAAGGCGCTCATCCAGTCCTTCGGCACCGAGCCGCAGGTGGTCGTGGAGCACTGCCTGGCCGCCCACCGCATCCGCAGGGAGCGCGACAACTGGCTGTCGGCCGTGACGGTGCTGTGCGGGGTCCTGTTCCTGCCGGGGCTGCTGGTGTGGCTGCTGGTCTTCCAGATCCGGGCCACCATCACCAAGCGCGACGACAAGCGCGCCCCCGCTCTCGCCACCGCCCTGCTGGTCGCCGTGGGCGTCCTGGCCGTGATCTTCCTGATCCGCATGCCGTTCACGGGTTTCTGGGCGTGGTACGCGCGCGCGACGGTCGTCATGCCGGTCGTCGGCTGGCTCTGGGCGAAGCGGATCTGCGAGCGCACGGCGAAGGACCTGCGCGACCGCTGGGACAACCTGCTCGCGGGCGGCGGCCTCGGCGCGAAGATCCCCGAGGCCGTGCCCGGCAGCCCCGGCGAGACCGCCGCCGAGCGGCTGCGCCAGGCACTCGCCCGGCTCAGCGCCGAGCAGCAGTCCAACTCCGTCTTCTACGCGGGCCCCAAGGGCATCCTCGGCATGGGCACGCGCTGGGGCAGCTGGCAGCTCGCCGAGGACCTGGTGCCGCGCGATCCGGACAGGGAGATCCACCCCTTCCGCAGCTGGGACGTGATCAAGGCCATCCACGACCAGTTGCGCATGCTGGAGCGCGGCCCGCTGAACACCGGCGGCTTCCCGACCCCGTCGGTCAAGCACTGGATCGTCAGCCCGATCGGTGAGAACGCGAAGGAGGTCTCCCGCCCCTCGGGCACCGACGTGGACGCGTACCAGATCAAGCCGCACGCCATACAGGAGATCTGCAACAAGCAGCAGTTCGGCAGCGGTCAGCGGCACTACCTGGGCGTCCAGTGGACCCTCTGGGACGGCCAGCTGATCATCACCATGATGATCACGGTGACGGTCCTGCACGAGACGCTGCGCATCGAGGTCACCGGGCATGCCCTGGGACCTGTGAACGCGCTGTTCACGAGCAAGCCGTCGGCGCCGACCAAGAAGGTGCAGAAGTCGGTCAGGTTCTGGGAGACCCGTGAGGTGAAGCTCCCGCTGGTCGACACGGACGAGGTGGTACGGCTCGCGGTGCGGGCCCCGCTCACCGGATACCCGCCGCTGCTGAACTGGCTCGGCGGCTCGCTGACCCTGCCCGAGCCGTTCGGACTGCGCCACGCCTGGGCGGACCAGCCCTGGCGCCACCGCTTCATGGCGGACGACGCGCTGCGCGCGGCCACGCCGGTGCTGCGGGTCGTGCACGCGGCCGCTATCCGGGTGCTGAAGGAGAACGGCGTGGACACGGAGAAGTTCGGCACACGGTCGTCGTTCCTCAGCACGCAGGTGCAGGACGTGTCGCCGCGGAAGGCGGACGTGTACGACGCGTAGTGCCTCCGGCGGTGGGTGGCCGCCTCCGGGGCTGCTTCCCCGGACCGCGCCGCCGGCCCGGACGGCATCGTCCCCGAGCGCCGGGGGCCCGGCGCCCGCGGGCCTGCGGCGCGGTCAGGACGGGTCCGGCGTGCTCGGGTCCTTCGGCCAGGCCTCCGCCAGCATCGTCCGGGTGTCGGCCAGCAGTTGCGGCAGCACCTTCGTGTGGCCGACCACCGGCATGAAGTTCGTGTCGCCGCCCCAGCGCGGCACGATGTGCTGGTGCAGGTGGGCGGCGATGCCCGCGCCGGCGACCCCGCCCTGGTTCATGCCGATGTTGAATCCGTGGGCGCCCGAGGCGCTGCGCAGGGCGGTCATGGCCTGCTTGGTCAGCTCGGCGAGTTCCGCGGTCTCCGCCCCCGTCAGGTCGGTGTAGTCGGCGACGTGGCGGTAGGGCACGACCATCAGGTGCCCGCCGTTGTACGGGTACAGGTTGAGGACGGCGTACACCTGCTCACCGCGCTTGACGATCAGCCCGTCCTCGTCGGACTTGGCCGGGATCGAGCAGAACGGGCAGCCGTCGCCGGCCCCGGGACCGGTCGGCTTGTTCTCGCCCTGGATGTAGGCCATCCGGTGGGGCGTCCACAGGCGCTGGAACGCGTCCTGCGTACCCACTCCGATCTGCTGCTCCGGCTCACTCGTCATGCAGTGCAGCATATGGCTTCGCCCGTTCGCGGCGTGTCGGCGGGGCCCGGGCCGAACCGTGCGGAGCGAAGCTGGGCCGATGGACGACGGCAGCCGCACGGCACGCTGGGAGAGACGCCTGGGACCCCCGCTCGGAGCGGCCTCCCTCCTCTATCTGGCCTCGTACGCGGTGCGGGTCCTGGCACCCGGCCTGCCCGGGCCCGCGCGCGATCTGTGCCTGGCGGTGACGGCCGCGACCTGGACGCTGTTCGTAGTCGACTACACGGTGCGCTGGCGGCTGAGCGGCCAGGGGCTGCGCTTCGTCCGCCGCAACTGGCTGGACTCGTTGGTGGTGCTGCTGCCCCTGCTGCGGCCGGTGCGCATCGTGCGGGTCTACGACGCCCTGCGGGAGCGCCGCCAGGGGCATCCCGTGATGTCCCTGCAGGCGCGGGTGATCCTGTACGCGAGCATGTCGGTGGGGCTGCTCGGCTTCGCCGCCGCACTCGTGGTGTACCAGCACGAGCACACGGTGCCCGGCGCGTCGATCCGCACCTTCGGCGACTCGCTGTGGTGGGCGGCCTCCACCCTGAGCACCGTGGGCTACGGCGACGCCGTCCCGGTGACGGTGGTGGGACGCGTGGTCGCCGTGGCCCTGATGGGCTGCGGCGTCGCCTTGCTGGGCGCGGTGACGGGCTCGTTCTCGTCGTGGCTGATGCAACGGTTCGCACGGGGAGACGACACAGGGCCCCCGAGGAACTGAGGTTCCCGGAGGCCCTGCGTCCCGTACGCGTCCCGACGGACCCGTGCCGACCGCGCCGACCCGTACGGATCAGACCTGGGCCCGCTCCTCGACGACCTTCACGATCTTCGCGATGGCCTCGTCGAACGGGATGCCGTTCTCCTGCGAGCCGTCCCGGTAGCGGAACGAGACGGACCCGCCCGACATGTCCTCGTCGCCCGCGATGACCATGAAGGGCACCTTCTGCTTCTGGGCGTTGCGGATCTTCTTCTGCATCCGGTCCGAGGAGGAGTCGACCTCGACGCGGAGGCCCTTCCTCCGGGCCGCCGCGGCGAACTTCTCCAGGTACTCCACATGGGAGTCGCCGATCGGGATGCCGACCGCCTGCACCGGGGCCAGCCACGCCGGGAACGCGCCCGCGTAGTGTTCCAGGAGCACCGCGAAGAACCGCTCGATCGAGCCGAAGAGGGCCCGGTGGATCATGACCGGACGCTGCTTGGAGCCGTCCGGACCCGTGTATTCGAGGTTGAAGCGCTCCGGCAGGTTGAAGTCGAGCTGGACCGTCGACATCTGCCAGGTGCGGCCGATCGCGTCCTTCGCCTGGACCGAGATCTTCGGGCCGTAGAAGGCCGCGCCGCCCGGGTCGGGAACCAGCGGGAGGCCCTGCTTCTCGGCGACCTGACGCAGGGTCTCGGTGGCCTCCTCCCATGCCTCGTCCGAGCCGACGAACTTCTCCGGGTCCTTGGTGGACAGCTCCAGGTAGAAGTCCGTGAGGCCGTAGTCGCGCAGCAGGTTCAGCACGAAGGTGAGCGTCCTGTCCAGCTCGTCGGCCATCTGCTCGCGCGTGCAGTAGATGTGCGCGTCGTCCTGCGTGAAGCCGCGGGCGCGGGTCAGGCCGTGCACGACGCCCGACTTCTCGTAGCGGTACACGGTCCCGAACTCGAAGAGGCGCAGCGGCAGTTCGCGGTAGGAGCGGCCGCGCGCGTCGAAGATCAGGTTGTGCATCGGGCAGTTCATGGGCTTGAGGTAGTAGTCCACGCCCTCGTCGAGTTGCATGGGCGGGTACATGCCGTCGGCGTACCAGTCCAGGTGGCCCGAGGTCTCGAAGAGTTTCCCCTTGGTCGCGTGCGGGGTGTAGACGAACTCGTACCCCTCTTCCTCGTGGCGGCGCCGTGAGTAGTCCTCCATCACCCGGCGGACGATGCCGCCCTTCGGATGGAAGACGGCGAGGCCGGAGCCGATCTGCTCCGGGATCGAGAACAGGTCCAGCTCGGCGCCGAGCTTGCGGTGGTCGCGCTTCTCGGCCTCGGTGAGGAAGTCCAGGTACGCCTTCAGCTCGTCCTTGGACGGCCAGGCGGTGCCGTAGATGCGCTGGAGCATCGGGTTCTTCTCGCTGCCGCGCCAGTAGGCGGCAGCGTTGCGCATCAGTTTGAACGCCGGGATGGCGCGGGTGGAGGGCAGGTGCGGACCGCGGCAGAGGTCCTTCCAGCACAGCTCGCCGGTCTTGGCGTCCAGGTTGTCGTAGATCGTCAGCTCGCCTGCGCCCACCTCGACGTCCGCGCCGTCCTCGCTGGAGGCCGAGCCCTTCAGGCCGATCAGCTCCAGCTTGTACGGCTCGTCCGCCAGCTCCTCGCGGGCGGCCTCGTCGGTGACGACGCGGCGCGCGAAGCGCTGGCCGCGCTTCTGGATCTCCTGCATCTTCTTCTCGATGGCCTTGAGATCCTCGGGCGTGAACGGCCTGTCCACGTCGAAGTCGTAGTAGAAGCCGTCCTTGACCGGCGGGCCGATGCCCAGCTTCGCCTCGGGGAAGATCTCCTGCACGGCCTGGGCCATCACATGCGCCGTGGAGTGGCGCAGAATGTTGAGGCCGTCGTCGGAGGAGATCTCGACGCCCTCGACGGTCTCACCGTCCTTCACCTCGTGGCCGAGGTCCTTCAGCTCGCCGGCCACGCGCGCGGCGATGATCGAGCGCTCGCCGGCGAAGAGGTCGGCGGCCGTAGTGCCCGTCGTCACCAGGCGCTCTTCCCGCTCGGAATCGCGTTGGATGATCACACGGACGTCTGACACCGGTCTCTCCTGACTGCTGGTGGATGCGGCGCCATACCTGGAGCGCGCGCATGACTGGGATCGTACCGACCGGGAGCCGCCCCCCGCGAAACGGCGACGTCACTCGCCGCCGCACACCTCCTCGAAGAAGTCCAGGTCGTCCTGGAGCGACTTCATCAGCCGGTCCCGCTCGGCGTCGTCGACCTGCACCGGCACCACCCCGGAGGGACCCACGAGCCGCCGGAAGCCGCCCCGGCTCTCCAGCCGCCCGTGCACCCGCACCGGCAGCCCGACCAGGTGGGCATGGCCCGCGATCCGGTAGGCGTCCTCGTCCAGCGTCATCCGCACATGGGAGACCTCGGCCCCGGCGATGACCCGCAGGCGGACATCGCCCTCGCCGCGGGGCTCCGCCCGGCGCATGCGGACCACGGCCCCGGTGATCCGCACCGGCACGGACGGCTCCTCGCGCAGGTAGCGGGCGCCGGCCTCGCGCAGCGCGGGCAGGTCGCCGGGCGAGAACTCGACGGGCTCCGCGGGCGTCGCGCAGTCCTCGGGGACACCGGCGGCGGGCGCCCACTCCACGGCGATCCCGGCGCCTTCGGACCCGCGCACCAGGGCCACGAGCGCCTCGGTCAGCTCGTGGCTCACGCCCGCGCCGACGGCCACGTCGAAGGCGTCCATGCCCCCGGTGGCCCGCCGGTAGTCCACCGCCTCCCGGGCCGCGAACAGCGCCTGGTGCAGGCGCACGGCGAGCGGCCGGCCCGTGGGGACGGGCACGAAGGCGGTCAGCCGGCGGCCGCCGGGCGCGGCGCCGACCAGGACGTTCTCCAGGGCCGCGGCGGCGGGTCCGCGGTGCCGGACGCCGTGGTAGCCGACTCGCGCCCGTGTGGCGAGCGCGCCCGCCAGCAGCGTCCGGCGGGCCGCGGTGCGCAACTGGTCCTCGACGTCCCAGGGCACCGTGCCCACCACGGACGCGGGCACATCCCGCCACCAGTGGATCTCGTCGCTGGGCACGGCGAGTCCGACCAGCACGTCGCGGGCCGAGGGCGAGCCGCTGCGGTACAGGGCGACGAGGGCCTCACCGAGCAGGTCGTCGCTGTCGGGGAAGGAGCGGCTCTCGGGCACCAGCAGGCTCGTACCGCCACCGGGGCCCGGCGGGGTCCAGCGGCCGTAGCGCCCGGGGGCACCGCCGCGGCGCTGCCAGCCATGGCGGTGCAGCAGGGCGCTGAGCACGGCGGGATCGACCTGGTCGGCGGTGGGCGGCCGGTTCCACGGCGGCTCGGCCGGGTACGGCCGGACCGCGCGGTCCGGTTCGCCGACGGGACGGTGCGTCACGGTCTGCCTCCCGTTCCGACCCGGGTCATGATCTCGCAGAGCGCGCGGTCGTCGAAGATGCGCGAGGTCGGGATGCGCACGGTGGTGCGGCGCCGCCCCGTGACGGGGTGTCCGGCGAGGTTGGTCCAATAGCAGCAGTGCCGCAGGTCGAGACGGTCGTGGCCGGCCCGCAGCCATTGGTCCTGCGACCGCGGGACGATCATCACGACGAGGATCTTGTGCACCGAGACGGGGGTGCGGGCGAGCTTCGCCAGGTGCTCGTTGTCCAGCGTGAAGGAGAAGAAGCGGCCCGGGGGGTTCGGCTGGACCTGGTAGGTGCACTTGAGCTGCACCTTGATCGTGACCTCGTCGTCGACCGTGTGGCCGGGGGCGCTGTGGCTGACGTGCCAGTCGATGCCGTTGTCCGGGAAGGGCTGCGACAGCGAGCAGCCGGCCGCGGCGGCGACCGCGTGCAGGTAGCCGACCTGCAGCGTCTCCATGCAGGCGGTGACGGCGAGTGTGCCGCGATGGGGTGCCGTCCGTTCGGGCAGCAGCCCGCCCCGCTCGGGCTGCGCGATCGCCATGGCCAACAGCCTTCCCGTTCCGGTGGATCGCCGTTTCGGGTCGCTGAACTGCAAAGACCCGTAATCGTGTTGTGTCCTTCCGGCGTACGGCGCAAACAGCCCGGGTATCACCGAACGGGGCAGAAGACGGTCGTCAACTGCCGAAAGTGAACGAGGAGTTGGGTGCGTATGACGTGCTGGTACGAGGGCCCTCTGGCCGCGTTCGACACGGAGACCACGGGCGTGGACGTCGAGACCGACCGGATCGTGTCGGCCGCCGTCGTCGTCCAGGACGCCCCGGGCTCCCGGCCGCGGGTGAGCCGCTGGCTGGTGAACCCGGGGGTGCCGGTGTCCGCGGAGGCGACGGCGGTGCACGGGCTGACGGAGGAGCATCTGCAGCGCAACGGCCGCTGGCCGTCGCCGGTGATGGAGGAGATGGCCAGGGAGCTGGGCGCGCAGGCCGCGCGGGGCCGGCCGCTGGTGGTGATGAACGCGCCGTTCGATCTGACGCTGCTGGACCGGGAGTTGCGCCGGCACCGGGCGTCCTCGCTGGATCGCTGGTTCCCCTCGGCACCGCTGTGCGTGCTCGACCCGTTGGTCCTGGACAAACATCTGGACCGCTACCGCAAGGGACGGCGTACGCTCACCGACCTGTGCGCGCACTACGGGGTCGTGCTGGAGGACGCGCACGACGCGGCGGCGGACGCGCTGGCCGCGCTGGAGGTCGTACGGGCGGTGGGGCGCCGTTTCGCACCCCGGCTGGAGCGGCTGGCACCGGCGCAACTGCACACCCTGCAGGCGGTGTGGCACGCGGCGCAGGCACGCGGGCTGCAGGCGTGGTTCGCGCGGGCCGGCGCGGAGGAGCCGGTGGATCCGGCGTGGCCGCTGCGTCCGGAGCTGCCGGCGGCGGCCTGAACCGCGGCCGGATGGCACCGGGCATGCCCCCGGCATGCGAAAACCGGCCCGCCGATGACGGACCGGTCTTCTCCGGGTGGGCGATACTGGGTTCGAACCAGTGGCCTCTTCGGTGTGAACGAAGCGCTCTCCCACTGAGCTAATCGCCCGGGAACGCACTGAACAATACAGGTCCCGGCGGGTCTGCTTCAAACCGCTTCCAGATGGGCCACCAGCCCGCGCCGCCCCGCTCGCATCATCAGCCGGTGGTTGACGCGGAAGACCGGCCTTCCCGGCACCGCGAGCCGGCGCAGCAGCGGCTTGCACACCTCGGCCATCTGCTCGTAGCGGACGAGGCTGCCCGCACCGGCCGCGATGACCGTCCAGCGGGCCCAGCCGTCGATGTCACCGCTCGTCGAGATCTCCAGTACCCCGGCCGCCGGATCACGCCGCGTCTCACGGGCGGTGAAGGCAAGGTCGTAGGGCAGGACGGAGCGGACGCGGACGGTGCCTGTCACGCCGTCGGTCCGGTGCACCTCGCGCACCTGCGGCCACCAGCGGGGACAGTCCTCCACCCGCTCCAGCACGGCGTACACCTCGCCGGGTGGCGCGGGCAGGGGCCACAGGCTGCGGAAGCGGTACCGGTTCCAGTCCATGGGCAGAGTCTGCCCGTGGCAAGCGGGACCGCACGGCATCTGAGTACGGTCTGAGTACACGCACTCATGCCCTGTGGCGCGACGCCCGCCACGCTTCAGGACATGCCCCCCCCTTCCGCCCCCGGCCGAGGAGTTGCGGCTCCTCGATGCCGAGCTGCGGCGACTCGACGCCCGCCGGGCCCAGTTGCTGGCACGGCGCGCCGTGGTGATCGGTGCGCTCCAGCCGCCCGTCGCGCCGCCCGTCCCCATGGCCCCGCGCCGGCCGGAGGCCACCGCACCCGGTGTGCAGAACGTGCTCCTCGTCCTCGGCGGCATCCTGCTGACCATCGCCGCGATCGCCTTCACGCTGCTCAGCTGGGGCCATCTGGGGATCGCCGGGCGGTCGCTGGTGCTCGGCGCGGTGACTGCGGCGGCGCTGGGCGCACCCGTCCCGCTCGTGGGACGCCGTCTGCGCTCGACCGCGGAGGCGGTGGCGGGCCTCGGCCTGGCGCTGACGGTGCTCGACGCCTACGCCCTGCACGAGGTCGCGCTGCCGGAGGCGGGCGGCACGGGCTACGCGGCCGGCGCCGCGGCGGTCCTGGCCGCGGTGTGGTGGGGGTACGGCAGAAGCCTCGGCGCCCTGCGCGTCCCCCTGCCCGCCGCGCTCGCGGCCGCCCAACTCCCCCTTCCGCTGGCGGCGGTGGCGGCCGGTGCAGGTCCGCACACGCTCACGGCCGCGCTGCTGGTGACCGCCTCGGCCGACACGGTGGCCGCGCTCNNNNCTGCTGGTGACCGCCGCGGCCGACACGGTGGCCGCGCTCCGCACGCCGCTGACGTCCGTACGCGTCACCGCCGCCGTCGGCGCGTGCTGGACGGGCGGATGGGGCGTACTGACGGCCGGCCGGCTCTCCTGGGAGGCCACCGGCCCGAGCGCCGCCGCCCGTGCGGCGGCGCTCCTGGTCCTCGCGGCGGCGATCGCGCTGAAAGTGGCGTGGGCCGTCCCCGGCCCGGCCCTGGCCACCGCGCTCGCCCTCGTCGACGGCAACCGCGGCGACTGGGCGG